>NZ_CBFHAZ010000025.1:0-66647 GCF_965653655.1 Pseudomonas onubensis
CGCGAATACGGTGTATCAGTCAACACTTCAGTGGCTGACACACCGTATTCGCGAGCAAGCCCGCTCCCACATTTGGACCGAGTACGCTCTTTATCAGGGTTTGAGCGGTCGCTCCTGATCGCGCTCGGACAGCTCGGTGCCGTCGTCCGGATGTTTCCAGGTCTGCGGCTTTTCTTCTTCGCGTTGCCGGGGCTGCTTGTGCTCCGGCTCGTCCTGGCGTTTGTGCTCGTTACCCATACGCACCTCCCATCCGTAAGAATTGGTCACCCGTGAAGCATAGAACAGCCGTGTGATTTTGGCGGACTCGTCGATTGATAGCCAAGACGCATCAATCCATCCAAATTACTCACTTATCATTTCTAAATGTGTCAGCCACTATCCGCGGTCTTAAGCGAAACAAGCACTTTAAAAAGAACGCTGGAGACACAAAACCATGACTAGCCCTTCCCGGCCCGACTCTGCCCGCTCGAAAGTTGGTGCGGTATTCCGCGTTACTTCGGGCAACTCCCTCGAACAGTTCGACTTCTTTCTGTTCGGTTTCTACGCCACCTACATCGCTGCCGCGTTCTTCCCCGCCGCTAATGAGTTTGCGTCATTAATGATGACCTTCGCCGTGTTCGGTGCAGGCTTCCTGATGCGACCCCTGGGCGCAATTATTCTGGGTGCCTATATCGATGACGTTGGTCGTCGCAAAGGCTTGATCGTAACCCTGTCGATCATGGCCAGCGGTACGCTGTTGATCGTGCTGGTGCCGGGTTATCAGACCATTGGCCTGTGGGCGCCGTTGCTGGTGCTGCTGGGCCGCCTGCTGCAAGGCTTCTCGGCTGGCGCAGAACTGGGTGGCGTGTCGGTTTACCTGTCTGAAATGGCCACGCCGGGCCGCAAAGGCTTCTACACCAGCTGGCAGTCGGGCAGCCAACAGATCTCCATCGTGGTGGCCGCCGCGCTGGGCTACGGCCTGAACGTGTGGATGGAACCGTCGGTTGTTGCCGATTGGGGCTGGCGCATTCCGTTCGCCATCGGCTGCGTGATCATCCCGTTCATCTTCGTGTTGCGCCGCAACTTGCAGGAAACCGAAGAGTTCGCCAACCGCAAGCATCGTCCGACCATGCGTGAAGTGCTGGCGACCCTGGTGAAGAACTGGACCGTTGTCATCGGCGGCATGCTGATGGTGGCCATGACCACCACCGCGTTCTACCTGATCACGGTGTACGCGCCGACCTTCGGCAAGACCGTGCTGCACCTGAGCACCTCCGACGCCCTGCTGGTGACCTTGCTGGTGGCCGTGTCGAACTTTGTCTGGCTGCCGATCGGCGGCACCCTGAGTGACCGTTTCGGGCGCAAGCCGGTGCTGGTGGCAATGACCGCCCTGACCGTGATCACCGCCTACCCGGCGCTGTCGTTCGTGGTCAACGCGCCAAGCTTTGCGCATATGCTCGAAACCCTGCTGTGGTTCTCGTTCCTGTACGGCATGTACAACGGCGCGATGATCCCGGCGCTGACCGAAATCATGCCGGTGGAAGTGCGTGTGGCAGGCTTCTCCCTGGCCTATAGCCTGGCAACGGCGATCTTCGGTGGCTTCACGCCAGCGATCTCCACGTGGTTCATTCACATCACCGAAGACAAAGCCTCGCCGGCGTACTGGATGATGTTTGCCGCGTTGTGTGCCTTGTGCTCGACCCTGGCACTGTACCGTCGCGCCAACACGCGTGGGCAGGTGATGCAGGGGGCGGTGTAATGAAGCTGCTGCTCAACACCCTGACGGCCCTGGCCCTCGGCGCCCTGGCGCTGACGGCCCAGGCCGAACAGCTCAAGGTAATGACCTCCGGCGGTTTTACCGCCGCCTATAAACTGCTCGGCCCGCAATATGCCCAGCACAGCGGTGACACCCTGGACACCATCCTCGGCCCGTCGATGGGCAAGGCGCCGGAAGCGATTCCCAACCGCCTGGCCCGTGGCGAACATGCCGACGTGGTGATCATGGTCGGCTATGCCCTGGATGACTTGATCAAACAAGGCAAGGTCGACCCGGCGTCCCGCGTGGAACTGGCAGATTCGCGGATCGGCCTGGTGGTCAAAGCCGGCGCAGCCAAACCTGCGATCGGCACTGACGCCGAGTTGAAGGCAGTGCTGAGCAAGGCCAAGTCCGTGGCGTATTCGGACAGCGCCAGCGGTGTGTATGTCGAGAAAGAGTTGTTCAAGAAGCTCGGCATGCCCGCCAAGGGCACGATGGTCGAGCGCACCCCGGTGGCCGAAAAGGTCGCCAAGGGTGATTACGAGGTGGGCCTGCAGCAGGTGGCCGAATTGTTGCCGGTGCCGGGCGTGACGTACGTGGGCAAGATCCCGGAAGACGTGCAGTCGGTGACGCGCTTTGCGGCGGGCATTCCGGTTAACGCCGAACACCCGGCCCAGGCCAAGGCGTTGCTGCAATTCCTGGCCTCGCCCGAGGCGCAACCGGTGGTGCAATCCACCGGCCTGGACTCGGTGTCACACTGACCGAAACGGCATCTCGCGCACCAACCGCTCCAACTCCAGCGCCGCTGGCGGCAATGTCCGCCCGCGGCGTTTTATCAAGCCCACATGGCGCATCACCTGCGGTTCGACCAGCGGCACACTCACCAGAATCGGGTGCTCGCCCGCCGGCATCGCAATCGACGGCACCATCGCCACGCCCAGCCCCGCCTCCACCAGCCCGATCATGGTAGTCACGTGGTGGGTCTCGCAAATACTCGGTTTTTTCACCCGCACACCCCGCAACGCCTGGTCCAGCAGGAAGCGGTTGCCCGAGGTTTTGTCCACGGTGATGTAATCGTGCTCGTAGGCCTCGGCCCAGCTCACGCTGTCGCGTTCGGCCAATAAATGGTCACGCCGGCAGGCCAGCACGTAGCGCTCCTGGAACAGCAACTCGAATTCCACCTCATCGGCCAGGCTGCCGCTGAAACTCACGCCGAAATCCGCCTCGCCGCTTTCCACCGCATTGCACACCTCGCCGGCGCTGGCATCCAGCACGCGCAGGCGAATCTTCGGGTACAGCTTGTGGAACTCGGAGATCACGTGGGGCATGAAGTAGTACGCGGTGGACGGCACACAGGCGATGGTGACGTTGCCCATGCGCGTGGAGGCAACGTTACTGATGCCCATCAAGGCGATATCGAGGTCGTCGAGGATGCGCTCGACCTGAGGCAGGAACGCGCGCCCGACCATGGTCAGGCTGACCCGCCGCGTGGTGCGTTCGAACAGCTTGACGTCGAGGGCGGACTCGAGCTTTTCGATACGCCGGCTCAGGGCCGGCTGTGAGATGCGGATGGCCTCGGCGGCGCCGCGAAAACTGCCCTTGTCTACCACGGCGCGGAAGGCTTGGAGGTCGTTGAGGTCGAAGTTGATGATCACGGGGATGGGCCAGTGTGGTCGATTTGGGGGGCATTATCGTATGGCCGGTGGTAAGGCGCCATGCGTGCCGGGGGCGGTTTGCGTTAATAACCCTGCTACAAATATGAAGTCATACATATCAGTGCGTTATTGGCTGAGTGGCGCCACGCAGTCACTGAAAAGCGTCAATACTTGCAACCTGAGTTACTCAACAGGAGAGAGAAACGCTCATGGAAACCTGCCAGAACCCCTACCTATTTTGGATCGACGATGAGACGCCGGACACCGACATCGGGCAGTTGCTCCTTGCAACACGCCAATGGTCGAGTAGGATTGAATCCTACCCACTGTCCGCAGGCTTCGACATGCGCTCAACCCAGCAAATGAGCATTACCTTGCCACTCGAGATGGCCGCCCTGGTCAAAGCCAAGGTCACTTGCGGTGAATACGCAAGCGAAAGTGAAGTGATACGCGACGGCCTCAGGGCGCTGATGGCCCGTGATCGCGCCATGGAAGACTGGTTGCGCGATCAGGTAATCCCCGCCGCCGCCGCCCTCGACGCAGCCCCTGGCCGGGCGCTCTCCGCCGAGCAGGTTCGCGAACACATGGCAGCCAAACGCCAGCGAACCGGTACAGAAAAACCGTGAGCTATACGGTAGCCTTTGCGCCTGAGGCGTTAGCCCAACTGGACGCCCTTGAAGACTACATCAGCAAAACCGAAGCCCCCGATGTTGCAGCACGTTTTATCGACAACATCATCAGCTACTGCGACAGCCTTGGCGTGTTTCCATTGCGCGGTAAATGCCGTAACGACCTGCTGCCCGCCTTGCGCATCACCCATTACCGGCACACCACCGCCATCGCATTCCGCGTGGCCGCCGAGACTGAAACCGTGTCGATCCTGGGCGTGTTTTACGGCGGCCAGGATTACGCCGCCCAGTTTCAGAATCACGATTGAGAACAGGCGCCAAGCCCACCGACGGCACACCCAAAAACAAGGAAGAAAAATGACCGACACTCCAAACCTGCGTCGACCGTTGCGACGGGGGTTAAGCCTGATCGGATTGCTGGCTGTTGCGACCCTGGGCTTTTTCGCCTGGCAAAGCTTCTACCCCGTCAGCGCTGCCACCGGCTGGAGCGTGCAAACCGTGCACCGTGACGTGCCCAAAGCCGCTTCGTTGATGCCAATGCCTGATGGCTCACTGATGATCAGCCAGGAACTCAATGACGCCAAAGGCAGCATCGTACGTATTCATCCCGACGGGCGACGTGACGTGGTGGTGGGCAGCCTGTCCAAGCCCGATGGCATGTTCGCCACCCACGGCGGCTGGGTGTTCAGCCAGGAAACCGGCGATGCTCCCGTCAGCTTTCTCAAGGACGGTGTGGTGACCGAGCTGTTTCGCGGTGAAAACGTACAGGGTTTGTGGGTTGAGGGCGACGACCTCTACGCCATCGAGGACCGTAAGGATAACGGGCGGCTATTGCATTATCGCTGGAGCGACCAATCGTTAACGGTAGTGCGCGACAAGCTGAACGAAGGCGAGTCCATCACCCGTTGCACCGATGGCCGAATGCTCTACACCGAAAAGAAGAAAGGCGTAGTGCGCGAGCTGACCGATGACGGCAGCGATCCGGTGGTGCTGGCAGGGTTGAACAAACCGACGTTTTTGATGTGCGATGAGCGCGGGTTGTGGGTCAATGAAGATTCGACGCACCGCGCAAGGTTGTTGTTGATTGATAAACAGGGGCAGCAGCAGACGATTTTGTCGTTCCTGAAGGCGCCGCAGTCGATTGTACCGACGGATCGTGGCACTTATCTGCTGGCGGAAGGCGGGAGGAATCGGGTGTTGGAACTGACGCCTGCGACTCGTACACCTTAGCCATCAAACTTCGCAGTATGTGCCCATTTTCAAGTCCGCAAACCTGTCATAAATGACAGTACCGCTTGTCCTGCCGAGCATTGACGCCCTGTCGTTTCAGGCCTTTGCTTAGAGGTACCGCCGCCGGCACACCACCGGCTTTCTGCGGATAATTTCGGTTTCGAGGATGAACAAGATGAGCAACAGACAAATCGGCACTGTGAAGTGGTTCAACGACGAAAAAGGCTTTGGTTTCATCACGCCGCAGGGTGGCGGAGACGACCTTTTCGTCCATTTCAAAGCAATTGAAATGGAAGGCCACAAAAAACTGGCAGAGGGTCAGACAGTTTCTTTTGTTGCCGAAAGGGGGCAAAAGGGCATGCAGGCAGCCCAGGTTCGTCCGGAGTAAGCCTTGGTTTTATCACCACTGCACCTAGCCCAAAACGGGCGATGCACTGCGCTGAAAAGGAGAACGGCCATGACCAAAAAAACTCCACGGGCTGTACAGTCCAACTGCAGTGCAACCCGTCAACACACTACTGCCTACGATGAACAGGACATCTTCTTTCGCAACACCACCTCTCGCCAGAGTGGGTTGGTGTTGCGAGAGGGGCAGGTCGTCACCTATGAATTGGTAAGAGGGCCTGGCGGAGCGTGGATGGCCGCCAATATCGAAATTGTCGAGGAACCGACGCTGAATTAGCGCTTCCAGGCCTGCGGGCTGCCAAAAAACGCCCGCGCATTACTGTCCAGCGTCTCCAGGTGATAGCCACCTTCCTGCACGATCACACACGGCAACTCCAATGCGCGAATGCACTCGCCCAGCCGTGCAAACCCTTCGCGCGTCACCGCGACTTTGCTTTGCGGGTCCAGCTCGTAAATATCAAAGCCCAGGGACAACACCAGTACGTCCGCCGAAAAGTCCTTCACCGCCGCCAGGGCCAGTTCGAGCTTCTCAAAAAAAACCGCTTCACTGGAACCGTGGGCCATCGGCAGGTTGAGGTTGAATCCTTCACCGGCAGCGCTGCCGCGCTCGTCGGCAAAGCCCGCGACGCCTGGGTAGAAGTTGGTGGGGTCACCGTGGATCGACACATACAACACGTCATCGCGCTGGTAGAAAATCTCCTGGATACCTTGGCCGTGGTGCATGTCGGTATCAAGCACCGCAACGCGCTGGAAACCTTCGCGTAACATCTGCGCCGCCACCGCTGCATTGTTGATGTAGCAGAACCCGCCCGCCGCATCGAAACGCGCGTGGTGACCCGGCGGGCGACACAACGCGTAGGCGGCCGGTGCGCCGTCGAGGATGTCCTTGGCGGCGGCGACAGCACTTTGCGCCGACCAATAAGCCGAGCGCCACGTGAGTTCGCCAATCGGGCAACTGCCATCCGCCAGGTAGCGTGCCGCTTGGGCCAGAACGCCGCGCAGGGCATTGGGTTCGCGCACAAAGATATTGGACATGACCTCGTCGCCCCAGTCTTCGGGGATTTCCTTCCAGCGCTGGTGGGCTTCCTGAAGGAAGGTCAGGTAAGGCGCACCGTGTACGGCGAGCAGTGGTTCAAGACCGAAGTCTGACGGTTGCTGAATCTCAAAGCCCAGAGTCTGCGCGGCCACCAGCAAGTTGCGAGCACGTTCGGGGACTTCCTGCGGTGTACGCATCTGACCACGGGAGTAATAACTGCGCGGGTGGTGCAAGAGCTGTTCGGGGTGGAAAAAGGTCTTCATGCAGTACTCCTGAATGAACACGGAACCTGTGGGAGCTGGCTTGCCTGCGATGGCAATTTATCAGTGCCAGAGATGTCGGCTGAAAGGCCGCTATCGCAGGCAAGCCAGCTCCCACATTTAAATCCGGTGTGGCTAATAGAGATGTTGTCAGTTGGTGCGGCCGGCGCGTTGCAGCACGGCGTTAAGCAATACATCGGTGCCCTGGCGCACGTCCTCGGGCAATACATTTTCGGCTTCGTTATGGCTGAGGCCGCCGACACACGGGATGAAAATCATCGCCGTCGGGCAATAACGGGCCAAGTGAATTGCATCGTGCCCAGCACCGCTGACAATGCGTTGCTGGCTGTAACCCAAGGCATCCACCGACGACTGCACACAGGCGACACACTCGGTATCGAATGGCGTGGCTGGGCTGATCCAGTGAGGGCTGATAGTGACCGTCAGGCCACGCTTCTCGGCAATCGCCTGCAAGCGCGCACGCACTTGTTGCTCCATGGCTTCAATGTCGGCATCGCGATGATGGCGCAAGTCGACGGTGAAGTTCAGCAAGCCGGGAATAGTGTTGCGCGAGGATTTGGCAATGCTCAACTCGCCGACGGTGGTCAGCCCTTCGGGGGCGAAATCCGTCGCCAGATTTTCCAGGGCCTGGATCATTTTCGCGGCGCCATACAGGGCGTCTTTACGCAACGGCATCGGCGTGGTGCCAGCGTGCGCGGCCATGCCTTCAACCCGCACATCGAGCCAGCGAATCGCCTGGCCACCGGTGACCACGCCGATGCTCTTGGCATTGTCTTCCAGAATCGGACCTTGCTCGATATGCGCCTCGAAATACGCATCCACCGCTCCACCCAAAGCGCGCTCACCGTTGTAGCCGGTGGTGCGCAACGCTTCGGCCACGCTGACGCCGTCGACATCTACCATGGCCAGCGCCTGGTCCAGTGCCAGAGTGCCGGTGAATACCGCCGAACCGAGCATCGCCGGCGTAAATCGGGCGCCCTCTTCGTTGGTCCACACGGCAATTTCCAGTGGTTTGCGGGTCTGAATGCCATGGTCATTGAAGCTGCGGATGACTTCCAGACCCGCCAGTACGCCATACACGCCATCGAAGCGCCCGCCTTCGGGCTGGGTGTCGAGGTGGCTGCCCATCAATACCGGGGCAGCCTCCGGGTCGGTGCCGGCGCGACGGGCGAACAGGTTGCCGATGGCGTCCACGCTCAGGCTCAGCCCGGCGGCTGTGCACCAATGGCTGAACAGCTCGCGACCGGCCTTGTCTTCGGCACTCAAGGCCAGGCGGCAACTGCCGCCACGCGCCGTGGCGCCGATCTCGGCCATGTCCATCAGGCTGGCCCACAGGCGCCGGCCATTAATTTTCAACATTGCAAAACCTCCCTTAAATGCCGTGTGCCATTTCAAGCCGGTGAGCGCTGGCGTGGCGGCGTGACAATGCCAGCACGCACACCAACGAGACCGCCGCGATCAGGCTGTAAAACACTGCCATCGGCCACCATTGGCCTTGGTATTCATGGGCCAGCCAGGTGCCGATCAATGGCGTCAAGCCACCGGCCAGCGCACCACACACCTGGTAGGCCAACGAGATCGCGGTGTAGCGCACGCGCGTCTCGAACAGGCCGCTGACAAAACCTGCGATCACTGCATAAAACGACGCCATGCACACCACCGCCAAGGCGATACCCAGAATGATCAACGGCGCCTGGCCACTGCTGACCAGCACGAACATCGGGTACGGCGAGGCCATCGCCAGTACCGTCATGGCGCAGAGAAAACGCGTAGCGCCGACCTTCTCGGCGACCCAGGCGGCCAGTGGCTGCACACAGAATTGGATGATGGCG
Source organism: Pseudomonas onubensis (assembly GCF_965653655.1). NCBI lineage: Bacteria > Pseudomonadati > Pseudomonadota > Gammaproteobacteria > Pseudomonadales > Pseudomonadaceae > Pseudomonas > Pseudomonas onubensis. Next base: position 8,804 of record NZ_CBFHAZ010000025.1, read on the forward strand.
ACAACGAACAGACATTCCAGAATCAGCGAGCGCGGCAGGCCCAGTTGCTGAGTGCTGTAGGCAATCATGAAGGTGTTGGTAAAATACACACCGGCGATGCCCAGGGTATTGGCACCGATGCACAACAACAGTGGGCGCCAGGCAGTTCTCAGCACTTCGATGACGGGCGCCTGGTCTTTCTTGATCGCCCGCGCCTTTTCGGCGATGGCTTTATCTTCCAGGAACTCGGGCGATTCATTGACGCCCAGGCGAATCGCCAAGCCGACGATCAGCAACAGCGCACTGGCCAGGAATGGCAAGCGCCAGCCCCAACTGAGCAGGTCTTCTTCCGGCAACCGCGTGACCGCACTGAAGGCCAGCAGCGACAGAATCAAACCTGCCGGGCTGCCGAGCTGTGCAAAGGAGGCGAAGAAATTGCGCCGGCCTTTAGGCGCATGTTCGCCAGCCATCAACACCGCCCCGCCCCATTCGCCACCGACGGCGATGCCTTGCACCACGCGCAGCAGAACCAGCAGCACCGGCGCCGCGACGCCGATCTGTGCATAGGTCGGCAACAGGCCGATACACACGGTGACCACGCCCATCATCACCAAGGTGATCACCAGGGATTTTTTACGCCCGATACGGTCACCGATATGCCCAAACACAATGCCGCCCAGCGGCCGTGCGAAGAAGCCCACGGCAAAGGTGCCGAAGGCGGCCATGGTGCTGAACAGTTTGTCTTCGGAGGGGAAAAACAGTTGGCCGAACACCAGCGCAGCGGCGGTGGCGTAGATGTAAAAGTCGTACCACTCGATCATGGTGCCGATAAAAGCGGCGGCGGCAGCACGGCGCGGCTGCGGCGAAGCGGATGGCTTCATGGGGTGGGCTCCTTTGGTTATTTTTTTGGCAGGAGAAAGTCAAACCGATGCGCTCTAGGGGCGCTTGTAAGGTGATTTATCGTCGCGGGGCTATGATTAGTCAATTTTCTATTTATTATTCAAATTATAAATCCTGCTTATTATCGAGCGATCGCATGCCCGAGACGCGCCGCGACATTCACCCGCTGCTCAACGACCGCCTGGACTGGAACCTGCTGCGCACCTTCCGCGTGATCGGCCAGGAGCTGAGCATCAGCCGCGCCGCCGCGCGCCTGCACCTGACTCAACCGGCGATCAGCCAGGCGCTCAGACGCCTTGAAGAGCAACTCGACTGCCAACTCATCGCCCGTCGTGGCCCGCGTTTTGTACTCACCGAAGCCGGTGAACAGATTTTCGCCATTGCCGGCGAGATCTATGGCCAGGTTTCGCAGATGAGCAACGCCCTGCAAAAGCCTGGCGATGAAGTGATCGGCAAAGTGCGCCTGCTGATGATCAGCCGCATCAACTCGGACACCTTCGACGACTTCCTCGCAGGCTTTCACCGCGAGCACCCACGGGTGGACCTTGAAGTGGAGGTGATGCGCAGCTCCGACATCGTTGCCGCCCTGCTGGAAAAAACCGCGACCCTGGGCTTGAGCCTCAACCGTCGCCCACAACCACGCCTGGAACAGCACCTGTTTTTGCGCCAGCGCTATGCGTTTTTTTGCGGCAAACACCATCCACTGTTCGGCCGCACCGGATTGGCCGAGGGCGATTTGCAGTCGGAAAACTTCGTCAGTTTTACCAGCGACCAGATCGGCGGCATGTTGTCGCCGCTGACGATCTTTCGAGACCAGCAAGGCTTTAGTGGGCGCATCGTGGCGTCATCATCAAGCCTTGAAGAAGTGCGCCGGCTGGTGATTGCGGGCTACGGCCTGGGCTGCCTGCCGATCCATGTGGTGGCAGACGATGTGAAGCAGGGGCTGCTATGGCGGCTACCGCCGGATGAAGGGATTGCGGATGTGGATATTCACCTGCTGTGGAATCGGGAGCAGAAGATGAGCCGGGCGGAAACGGTGTTTATAGAGTGTCTTTTGGCTCGATTGGCGCAGTAAAAACGCCTACTGGGTATTTAGAGATTTGCCTGACGTTCTTAACAGACGGGTCCTTCAGCGAAGACCTTGAAGGGGTGCCCAGGCAGCGCATACAGTCTTGTGAGCCAGCGCATCGAGGCGCTGTTTGATCAGTAATCACTATTCACTTAAGCTGGACGCCATGAACACACATCCTTCGGAGGCTCCGATGGCCACCACCAAAAAAGTCGACAAGTCGCGCAAAAAGGCCGTCAGCGAAGAGCTGACATTCCTTGATGTTCGGCAAGCCGCGCGTGATGGTCAAAAAGTCTTCGACACCTATGTGATCAGCGGCAAGCTTCCAATCTCCAAGTAGGATTGAATGCCCGCCGTCAAAATCTCCCCGCTGTTCCTAACAATCAATCGCTGGGAAAATTTCGCCGCACACTTTTTCAACTACAAAGTGTGCGGCGAACTCCCCTCTATCTTTGGTCGAGATGAAAGCCTCGACCTTAGCGACATGCATCATATCCACTTGGCCGGCACAGTTCGGACACAAGTCCAATGGGCCAAGATCAAGCGTCAGTACTACCGCACAAATACCTTGAATGACCCACAGAACGACTTCTGGTTTATTTACGCCTATGACGATTATTGTGACAGTTACCTCCTGCTAACTATCATGGGCCCGGATGCGCACAGTCGTGCCGAGTGGGGATCGTTTCTGCGGACAATCCATAACGATGTGGTGACGCCGTGGATTTTGGGGCGCATCGCCTTTCCAGATCTTGAAGACTACTGACAACCTAAATTGGCGCCTTTTGCAAGTCACTTGGCGCCTTCCTGCTAGTGCCCTAAAAACCGTCATCGACCATCCTTCGCTCACTGGCTGCAACAGCCATCCCACACGAAGAGGTGTTCACATGTCCAAAATCTGGTTTATTACCGGCAGTTCCCGTGGCCTTGGCCGCGCCATCACCGAGGCCGCCCTGCGCGCCGGTGATCGTGTGGTTGCCACTGCACGCAACCCGCGCCAGCTGGATGATCTGGTCGCCGAATTCGGTGATGCGGTTTACCCGCAGGCTTTGGATGTGACCAACCACCAGCAGGTGGTGCAGGCCGTCGACGCCGCTGTGGCGCACTTTGGTCGCTTGGATGTGGTGGTCAACAATGCGGGTTACGGTGACCTGGCCTCGGTTGAGGATGTGACCCTGGAAGATTTCAAGGCACAGATCGATACCAACTTTTACGGTGTGGTGTATGTGAGCAAGGCCGTGGTGCCGGTGCTGCGTGCCCAGGGCAGCGGGCATATCTTTCAGGTATCGTCGCTGGGCGGGCGGATTGGCATGGCGGGCCTGGCGGCTTACCAGAGTGCAAAATGGGCCGTCGGTGGGTTTTCAACCGTGCTGGCGCAGGAGGTCAATCCGTTCGGTGTGCAAGTGACGGTGCTGGAGCCGGGCGGCATGCGCACGGATTGGTCAGGCAGTTCCATGACCATCCCGACCATCAGCGCGCCTTACCAGCAAAGCGTCGGTGCGCTGGTTGAACTGCTTAACTCGCCCGGTATTCTGCCGACGGGTCCTGCGCGGGTTGCCGAGATTGTGCTGGAGCTGGCCCTGAGCAAGGACGCGCCGTTGCGCCTGCTGATCGGCAGTGACGCGGTGCAGTACGCAGCGCACGCAGCGGCAGACCTGGCGGCCAGTGACGAAAAATGGCATGACCTGAGTGTGTCGGCCTCGGATTAATTAGAGATAGGTGCTGCATGCCTGACGCCCGCCAACCGCGGTTCAATATCCCGGACGTTTTCTGGCAAGCCCTGCGAACGATCGGGCTGGAACCCGCGACGGTGTTGCGTCAGGCACGCCTGCCCGTAACGCTCAACCTTCGCGAGCGTCGCGACAGGCGCCAGGTCAATACCGAGGAATTCTTCCGTTTGTGGGAAGCCGTGGGCGTGCTTAACCCCGACCCGGCGGCCGCCGTGCGAATGGTCACCCAACTGGACAGCAGCACCCTGCCGCCTTCCAGCTTTGCGGCGTTTATAGCCCGCGACTTTCGCGATGGCCTGCACCGTCTGGCGCGCTTCAAGCAACTGTGCACACCCGAGCGTGTGCGGGTAATCGAAGACGGCGATCACTGCACCGTCACTGTCGACTGGCTGCGCACCCAGCAGCATTCACCCACGTTGTTGATCGATGCAGCCTTTGCCACGTTTGTGGAGTTGGGCCGGCGCGGCTCGGGGGTGCACATCACGCCGCGCCGTGTCGAGTTGGCCCGGCCTGCGCAGGACAATCACGCTCTGGCTGACTTTTTTGGCTGTGCTGTGCGCTTTGGTGCCGAGCGTAATGCAATGGTGTTCGACATCGCCGATCTGGAACGGCCGTTCGCCAGTCACAACCCCGAACTGCTCGACCTGTTGAACCCGGCCCTGGTCGCGGCTTTGGCCGAAGCGACGGCAACGGCCACGATCAGCCAACAGGTCAAGGGCGCCCTCAAGCGCATCCTGGCCAGCGGTCGCCCGGAGATGCTCGAAGTGGCCCGGGAACTGGGCATGAGCGAACGCACGTTGCAGCGGCGTATCACCGAAGAAGGCAGTAGTTTTCGCCAACTGATGCTGGAGACGCGCCAGGAGGTTGTGCGTCATTTGCTGAGCGAGCCAAGTATCGAAATCGAGGAGATTGCCTGCCTGCTCGGTTATGAAGACACCAATTCGTTTTACCGCGCCTTTCGCACCTGGGAAGGCACCACCCCGGCGCGCTGGCGAGCACAGCAGACAGCGACGACGCATTGATGTCTGACGAGCAGTTGAGCTCGACAGTGTTGGTTTAGCCCTTTTTTGACTGGTTTTCCTTCATTTTCTCCACGGCAGCTGGCAAATTCTGAATCATTTTCACACCGGCGTAGAGAGAACCTTTTCCTAATAACTTTGCGCTGGAAGCTGCTTTATCAAGAAAGGAGCCATAGGAGAAGTCGCTTTTGACTTCTTCCCACGCGCTACTCATCATTTTGTCCAGGCCAGTATCTATCTGCTCTTTGAGCGCTGGGCGATCGACATTCGAGTTTTCATCATCCATTTTGAAATACCGTTTGTTTTCAAATATTATTAAAGAGACTTTAGTCCACTGGCAGCCGCCAGAGAGCTACCGACGATGGGGTTCCGCCCCCAACACACAAGCTCAACTTAACGGTTAGTCTTGCTGATCAGGCAGCGGAGGATTGAATCAGTTTTCTACTGCAGAAATGATTTTCGCCTGCCCCCGCTCGCGCTCCTTGATCTGCTCCTTGGCCTGACTCGCGCTGCTAGCACGCACGGTTGCCGTGATTACGGAAGTACTGCTGCCCCGGGTGTAGGTCACTCGAAAGGTTTTGTCACTCATCCCTGCCTCCATTCATGATATCAAAGCGCCATGCGCCGTCCTTTTTAACAAGCATCTAGACAAAGTACAAGTCATCCCCTTCCACTCGCCCGCACCCGCGATACCCGGCGAGCCAATAAAAAAGCCCCAACAGCTCGCTCTGCACTGGGGCTTTTCTGTGTGTCGCATAGAGACTCAGGGCGTACCTCAGTTGCCCCGTTCTTTATTCGCTTGAGAGAGGACCGATGCAGCCAGGGATTTGGTCTCCTCACTGTACTTATCGCTTTGAAGGGCTTTGCCGGCCTTTTCCTCCATGTGTGCACTCGTCTGCTTATCAGTACCCGTCTGGGACAGCGCCGACGCGGCCAGGCTTTTGGCGATGGCCGAGGCGTTTGGATTATTCAAGGTTTCGGCGGCCAACGTCGCCATAGTGCTGGAAGTCTTTTTGGTATTTTTGCTCATGCTGCATTTCCTTTGCGTTTGAGGGGAAAGCCTACGAGTGGACAACTCGTCGTCAGAAGATAGTGAGTTAAATATTCCTTCGCAACGAACTGGCTGTAGCCTTTGTTTTTAAAGCACGTGAGAAAAATTCCATAGTTATGTAGTACCCACCCATTTCGATGTTTAACGCAATGATAATGTTTGAAAAGTCGCTTTCTTTTTATTAGATTTTCGCCCGGCCAGTGACAGCGACTTCGCTGACGCGCGGTTCTCTAATAACCCTTCAAGGATGACCTGCATGTCCCAACCTGCACTCAACGACAACATCGTCACATGGACATTTCAAAACTACGCCGCCATCGTCGGGCTGCTCAGTGGCCTGGCAATATGTGCGTTGGTTTTATATATCTACTCGCGCTCAGGCTCGTTGATATTTCTGCGTGACTTGATGTGGCGGTTTTTCGGTGGCTCGACCACGTTTGAAAACCCAAAATATGAAGCCACCCGCAAAGATTTGCGCGAAGTTGAATATTATCGGTTCGAATTCAATATCCCCGCGCAAAGCCTGGAACACGCGCGGCAGGCCGATAAATGGATCACTGATAACCACTTCAGTTACAACGATGTGGCCAGGATCAGAAAGTACATTGACTGGAAAGACTTCACTCAGTTGTCGCTCAAAGAGGCAATGTTTTCACCCTTCAAACGTAATTGGTTTTTGGGGTTGGGCGCGTTCTTCCTGGCGATTATCAGCATCACGCCGCCATTGGCTGATTCCAGCTACCTGATGGTGTCGTTGAAAAAAGCCACGGATGTACCGTCTTTTTATCTTTCGGAAAACAACGCCAAATTCCACTTCTGGCCCAGCGAGACATTATCGGTCGATGAGTGCAAATCACCGACAGCGCTGGAAAAGTTCTATAACAAGGACTTCTCTGAAAGCACCATCAATACCATTTGCACGCTATTTCTTTCGCCCACCTACGCTGAAAACGTAAAAACCGGATTGAAAGAGCAAAAAGGCTTTTTGCTGTTCGTCGCCTGCCTGTCGATATTTGCGGTCTTCTGTATCTTGACCAAGCTCTCGCGCTTGGGCGTGGCCCGCAAACTCCATGACCAGATGGCCGCGCAGAGCAGCAATGCGCCAGCAGAGACCACCGCTTAACGGTAAACACTGTCACTGTGGCGAGCAGGCTTGCCCTGCGTTGGGCGGCAAAGCCGCCCCATCCCAGGCGTCGAGTGCCAGGAGTAAAATCACGGTGGCAGGTTTAAGGGCCGCTACGCAGCCCAACGCAGGGCAAGCCTGCTCGCCACAACAAGCCTGCCCGCCACAAGGCTACTTGCCGTAGCAAGCCGGCTCACCGGCCATCAAGGCCGCCCCAGAGCGTCGAATCGATTGCACTGATGGTTATTATCGAAACGAGCGCCTGTGTGATTGCAAGCACCGGTTCCTATAATCGCCTCCACTTTCCCTCCCCTCCGCCTGGCTTCAGGCGACATTCCTTCTGGAACCCAACACCATGCCAAGCCCCAGCCAGGCCCACAGCGGCCGTCCCGAACATAATCAACAAAGTGTCAAACAGCAGTGGCTGGCGATTCTCTCGGTTGCCGTAGGCGCTTTCGCCCTGGTAACCAGTGAGTTTCTGCCGGTGGGCGTGCTCAACGACGTCGCCAGCGACCTGGGCATCAGTGCCGGTCACGCCGGCCTGATGGTGACCCTGCCCGGCATCATGGCCGCCCTCGCCGCGCCGTTGCTGTCGGTGATCATCGGTGGAATGGACCGTCGTTACCTGCTGATCGGCCTGACGCTGATCATGATCATCGCCAACTCGGTGGTGGCCTACGCCAGCGACTTCAGCCTGCTGCTGTTCGGCCGTGTCCTGCTCGGCATCAGCATCGGCGGCTTCTGGGCCACTGCGATTGCTCTAAGCGGCCGCTTGGCGCCCAAGGGCGTGGGCGTAGCGAAGGCTACCTCGATCATCATGATGGGCGTGACCCTGGCCACCGTGCTGGGCGTACCCGTCGGCACCTGGCTCAGTGGCCTGATGGGCTGGCGCATGACCTTCCTGGTGACCGCGATTGTCGGCGTGCCGGTGCTGCTGGCGCAGGTGTTCCTGCTGCCGCGACTTACCCCGGAAAAGGCCATCCAGATCCGTGACCTGCCGGCCTTGTTTATCAACCCACAAGCGCGGGTCGGCTTGATCGCTGTGCTGCTGATCGGCCTGGCGCACTTTGCTGCCTACACCTATGTTGCGCCGTTCTTCAAAAACAGTTCCGGCTTCGACGGCCCGACCATCGGCTCGCTGTTGCTGCTGTATGGCGTGGCCGGCGTGATGGGCAACGTCTTTGCCGGTTTCGCCGCCAACCGCAGCGTGCGCCACACCCTGCTGTTGGTCGCGCTGATGATCGGCACCAGCACCGCGCTGTTCCCTCACTTCGCCACCGGCATGACCGGCGCCGCGATGCTGATCGCACTCTGGGGCTTCGCCTTCGGCGCCTTCCCGGCCTGCGCGAGTATCTGGATGTTCGTGGTCGCACCTAAAGACGTCGAACGCGGCATGCCGCTGTTCGTAGCCCTGTTTCAGGTGATCATCGCCTTGGGTTCGTTCTTTGGCGGCCGGATCGTGGACCAGATGGGCAGTGCAATGCTCTTGAGCCTGGCCACGGCGCTGGTGGGACTTGGGTTTGTGACCGTGCTGGTGTTGGGGCGTAATGTAAGTAATAGCTTGGCGGCGCAGCCGGGCTGATACGACTCGTTAACCACTAAAAAGCCTGCTGAGCATTGAGTTCGGCAGGCTTTTTTTGTTTCAGGGTAGAGGGTTAGTTGCCTGGTTTATCCGCTGGAAAATGACGCTCAAGTGCAGCGTCCACCAATGACTGAGCGTTCTCGATCAATTGCGCCAGACCCATGATTACGGGTGACTGCGTGCTGTCCGGGTCGTCGGCGCATTGGTAGGCGGTTTGAAGGGCGGATGCGAGGATTTCGGAGGCGTTGGCCAGGGCTTCTTCGGTGCCGACGTCGGGGCCTACGTGGAAGATTTTGCGAGGTTCACCGTCGGATTCGGCATTGAAAGCATCGGTCGGGTTGGGGGTGATCTTTTTCATGATGTAACTCCACGTTATGAAAAGGAGCTACCACTCCCTGCTGTCAAACAGGATTGGGTGGCAGCTGTACGCGGGTTGACAGACCGGAAACGTGGAAACCCGGCGCACCCGAAGGTGCCCCACGCACAGCCGCCATAACAGATGGGCACAGACAAGATCTGGAACCAGTTTGGGGATGCACAGAGATCGCACGTTATTCGGTCTGTCAAAACCGGTCGCCATGAGGGCGACGGCGGAAGGTTAGCGTCCTGCCTCAACCAGTGCAAGCCCGTGCGGGAGCTGCAGAGCCAATGCCACCGCTAATCACTCTTTTGGAAACGCCCAGTAATGAGTGTTCCCACAATGAAACTTGTGTACCCAAGCCTCTGGGCTAGCCTCAGAAAGATCGCTGGTGTGCTGAGGAGCTTCTATGACACATGGACATTGTGATGCGCTAACAAGGGAGTATGCGAGCGCCATACGTCCCCACAGGCTTGCCAATAAGCCCCTCTTGATCCAATGTAATGACCAATGTCATTACACGAGGATCTTTCCCATGGCGACTATAAGCATCCGTATCGATGATGACCTGAAAGCGCGTGCCTATCTCGAACTGGAAAAGCTCGGCGTTACGCCTTCCGAACTGATGCGCCAGGCCCTGCAATATGTGGCGGACCGCGGCCAGCTGCCTTTCAAGCCTGTTCTGATGACTGAGGAAGATGAAGCGTTGATGGCCACCGTCCGGGAACGATTGGCATCGCCTCAACGGGTAAAGGTTTCTATAGATGACCTATAGCCTTGATTTCGATGCGCGTGCATTGAAGGAGTGGCAAAAGCTCGGCGACACCATTCGTCAGCAGCTCAAGAAGAAGCTGGTGGAAATCCTGAACAACCCACGAATTGAAGCCAATCGCCTGCATGACCTGCCCGACTGCTACAAAATCAAGCTACGCAGCAGCGGTTACAGGCTGGTTTATCAGGTGATCGATCAGTAAATCACAGTGGTGGTGGTGGCCATTGATAAGCGGGAGCGTGATCAGGCTTATCGTAAAGCGGGTGAGCGTTTGAGCTAGCAGTAGATCTGACATCCTTCGCAAGACAGCGCTCGGACAGAAAGCCCACTGGGGCCAAGTCAAGCTCGTTCAAATGAGCCCAGTATCTGCGACAACCGCTGACTGCCCTGCATCCTTAGTCAGGATAAATGCGCTAAATGCCAGAAAATCATCTAAATGCTGAGTGATGATTGCAACAGTGATCGGCAACTGAAGCACTTGATACTCATGCACTGCGATATTGCGGAAACCGACCATGTTTTTCAGGTTGGTCAGCAGAGACGATTGGACCCAACCGCCTCGTGATAGCAACTCAAACACGTCTCGGGCGCCCTGAGGTACACCCAGTCGTTCACGTCGAATTAGATGCTGCCCCATATCCAGAGCGGCCTCACACGCACGCTGAATATTAAGAATCGCCGCATCCTGACGGGTGAAGTCAGTAGCGAAACTGGTGGGGTCCTTGTCGTATTCCTCGCGAGCACGAGCGACACAACGCTCAATGCTCGACGCTTTGTTGATAAGTACATCATCGACCATGCACTTTCCCTTCCTTCTGGATATCGGCCAGCAACCCTGCCCTTGCAGTGTCCAGCTCGGTTTTTTCGCTGAGGATGTAACTCTCGAAAATACCTGCCTGGCTGTCCTTGTTCCAGAGCCTGCGTCCTGTTGTTATGACTTGATATTGCATGACGGTGGACGCCGCCCGCAGGTCGAGTAGATCGACGGGTACTGCCACGATGTCAGCAAGCTCTCCAGCTAACCGCCACAACAGGAGCGGGTCCACAGAGCCCGCAGCAAGCACCGCCAAGTCCAGATCGCTGTCAGCATGTGCCTCACCTGTCGCCTGACTGCCAAAGACATAAACCGCCATCAGATCAGGAATACCGGCCAATAAGTGAGCCAACACTTGCTCAACGTTCATGTTGCGCCCCACGTGTCATCTGATGAATGACCGTAGCAGAAATCACTTCGACATTTCTGCCCCAAACAAAAAACCCCCAACAACAATTAAGTTATCGGGGGTTTTTCGTTATTCAATAATGGCGGAGAGATAGGGATTCGAACCCTAGGTACCGGTGAAGGTACAACGGATTTCGAATCCGTCCCATTCGGCCACTCTGGCATCTCTCCAACGGCGCGCATCATAACAGTGTGTTTCGCGAAAGCAAACCAAAAAATCGATTTTTTTCCGTGCTATCAGATGCTTGCGTCGATTACAGCGGTACGCCGAGACGATTGGCGACTTCTTCGTAGGCTTCGATAACGTCACCGAGGCCCTGGCGGAAGCGGTCTTTGTCCATCTTCTTCTTGGTGGCTTTGTCCCACAGGCGGCAGCCGTCCGGGCTGAATTCGTCGCCCAGGACGATGGTGCCGTCGTGGAACACGCCGAATTCGAGTTTGAAGTCGACCAGCAGCAGGCCTGCGTCGTCGAACAGTTTGCTCAGCACGTCGTTGACCTTGAGGGACAACTCCTTCATGCGTACCAGTTGCTCAGCGGTGCCCCAGCCGAATGCCACTACGTGGGATTCGTTGATGAACGGGTCGCCCTTGGCGTCGTCCTTCAGGAACAGTTCGAACGTGTAAGGGTTGAGCTTGAGGCCCTCTTCCACGCCCAGGCGCTTGACCAGGCTGCCGGCGGCGTAGTTACGCACGACGCATTCGACCGGGATCATGTCGAGCTTCTTGACCAGGCACTCGTTGTCGCCCAGCAGTTTGTCGAATTGGGTCGGAATGCCGGCCGCTTCGAGCTTTTGCATGATGAAGGCGTTGAACTTGTTGTTCACCATGCCTTTGCGATCAAGCTGTTCGATGCGCTTGCCGTCGAACGCCGAGGTGTCATTGCGAAACAGCAGGATCAGGCGGTTGGCGTCGTCGGTCTTGTATACCGACTTGGCTTTGCCGCGGTAGAGTTCTTCACGTTTTTCCATGATGGGCTCCGCTTGCTAAATGGTGGGCTAGGCGATGTGTCGCCAGTCGAGCCCTGAATCTTGATCGGCCAGTTGCAGCCAGTCCGGGTCGCACCCGAGGGTGTCGACAAAACATTGCCGGGCCAGCTGCGGCAGGTTGTTCTTGCTGCTCAGGTGGGCCAGGACCAGATGTTGCAAGTCTTGCCAGCCCAACTCATACACCAGGTACGCCGCCTGGTGGTTGTTCAAATGTCCCAGTTCGCCGCCTACCCGCTGCTTGAGAAAGTAGGGGTAATGACCACGTGCCAGCAGGTCGCGGCAGTGGTTGGACTCGATCATCAAGGCATCGAGGTCACGGTAACCGTCCAGCACCTTGGAGCAGTAGGAGCCCAGGTCGGTGAGCACGCCGAAACGCCGCTGGCCGCCACTGAATACATACTGCGTCGGTTCCTGGGCGTCGTGCGCTACGGCAATTACGTCGATGCTCAACGCACCGACCTGCAGCGCTTCGCCACCGGCCAGGAAGCCTGCGGGTTCTATGGGTTTGCGCATCCCGCGCAAGGTGCCGCGACTCAGGTACACCGGAAGATTGTAGCGCCGAGACAGCAAACCCACGCCATGCACGTGGTCGGCATGTTCGTGGGTCACCACAATTGCGCTCAGCTGCGCGGGGTGAACCCCCAGGCGCAGCAGGCGCCGCTCGGTTTCTTTTAACGAGAAACCACAATCCACCAGCACATACGTGTCGTCATGTGCGACCAGCGTGCCGTTCCCTTGGCTACCGCTGCCGAGAACGGCAAAACGCATCGGATCAGCCCAGGTTGTCCTGAATCACGCCCAACACTTTGCGCGCTGTGTCAGCCGGCGCAACGGTGTTGATGTTCTTCTCGACGGTCACTTGTACGCTTTCGCCCACCTTGCTCAAACGAACCTGGTAACGCTCGGCACGGGTTTCGATCTCTTCCTTGGTCGGCTTGCTGCCGAACAATTTGCCGAAGAAACCTGGCTCGTCGTCTTTCTTCTCGGCCTTTTCCGCTACGTTGATGTAGTACAGGCCCAGGCTGCGGTTGATGTCTTCAACGCGCCATGGGCCTTGCTCCAACGCGCGGCCAACACTGGCCCAGGCACGGTCGAGGTCTTCACCCAGGGTGAGCACTACGTTGCCGCTGCCGTCTTCAGTGAGGCTGACGCGGTTAGGCGTGTCGAAGTTACCGGCGGCGAGCAGGGAAACCGAACCGCCTTTCTCGGAGATACGGCTCATGCTGGCCAGCATCTCGTCGACCAACGCGGCGTCAACGCCCATGTTGACCGAGCGTGGGGTGAAATCGACGTTGGCAGTGCTGCCGGCAGGACGCTCGGCGCTGACCACGTAGACTTCACTGGTATTACGCTGCACGCCTGGCTCGATGCGCACACGCACACGGGCTTCGCTGTCGGGCGCTACACCACTCGCCTGCAGGCGCTTGGCCATGCTGGCGGACAGTTCACTGCCGTGCTGCCACGCCGTGGTGAACTCACCGGTTTGCGGGCGTTGCTGATCAATGCTGAAGCCGTTGTCCTGGAAGAACTGCACCGCCACTGGCCAGACCTCAGCCGGTGGGCGTTGAGCCATGATCCAGCGGTTGTCGCCGCTCTTTTGCAGGCTGTAGTCGCTGGCGTCCGCCACGGCCGAGATCGGCTGCGGGCGTGGCACTACGTACTCGCCCTTGGTGGTGTCGTCGGCGACGTTGCGCGGAATCGGCAGCAACGGGTCAAGGCGCTTGGCGACGTTGACGTCTGGCGGCAGTTGCATCGGTTTGGTTGCTTGTGCTTCCAGGTAATCGCTGCCGCGGTCACGGAAGTAGCCTTCCGGGCCCCATACCCAACCGCAGCCACTGGTGCTGGAGATAATCAAGGCAAGTGCGGAAAGTCCGGCCAATCGCTTCATGCGTAGTGCTTCCTCAATTAAACCAGGACGCCGGACTGGCGCAGGGCCTGTCGCAGCGGTTCGTGACAGGCTTCGCTGAGCCGGGTGAGCGGCAGACGGATACCGTCCGGCATCAAGCCCATCTCAAACAGCGCCCATTTCACGGGAATAGGGTTGGATTCGATAAACAGTGTTTTGTTGAGCGGCATCAGTTGCTCGTGGATCGCACGGGCTTTTACCGCGTCACCGGCGATGGCGGCGGCGCACATGTCGCTCATGGCGCGCGGCGCGACATTGGCGGTCACCGAGATGTTGCCTTTGCCACCCAGCAGGATCAGCTCGACCGCTGTGGCGTCGTCACCGGAATACACCAGGAAGTCGCTGCTTACGCCGGCCAGGATGTCCTTGGCACGCTGCAGGTCACCGGTGGCTTCCTTGATGCCGATGATGTTCGGCACGGTCGACAGGCGGATCACGGTCTCGGCCTTCATGTCGCAGGCCGTGCGGCCAGGAACGTTGTAGAGAATCTGCGGGATGTCGACGGCTTCGGCAATGGCCTTGAAATGCTGGTACAAACCTTCTTGGGTCGGTTTGTTGTAATACGGGGTTACCAGCAGGCAGGCATCGGCACCGGCTTTCTTGGCGTTGTTGGTCAGCTCGATCGCTTCACGCGTCGAGTTGGCGCCCGTGCCGGCGATTACGGCAATGCGGCCCGCCACGCGCTTGACTACGAATTCGATGACCTGGATGTGTTCTTCCACATCAAGGGTGGCCGATTCACCTGTGGTGCCGACCGCCACGATGGCGTTGGTGCCTTCTTGCAGGTGGAAGTCCACCAGTTTGCCAAGGCTGTCCCAGTCGAGATGACCTTGTGCATCCATGGGTGTGACCAGTGCCACCATACTGCCCGCAATCATGCAACCGCTCCTGCCGGAAAAAGAGAGCCGTAATGGTACTGGCGCCAAGATGCTTGTACAAGCGAAGTACCGCCTGAGGATGCGTTCTGGGCCAACTAAACGACGGGCAATGCCATCATTGGGCCAAAGCGCGGCTTGAAGCACGCTGAAATCAGACCGATCGCGTAATGAAAACGCCACCTCCTAGCCCTTGGCGATGGTTTTCGCTACCCTTCATCCTTTGATCGATACAGCCCACACGGTATCGACCGCTCATCGCTTTAGGAAGGCTGCATGTCCACCCCCACAGTTCGCGAACAATTCCTTGTTATCAGTGCCCTCGGCGCCAACCCCATGGAGCTGACCAACGTCCTGTGCCGCGCCAGCCATGAGAACCGCTGCGCCGTCGTGACCTCCCGCCTCACCCGCCACGGTGAGTGCAGCGCGTTGGTGCTGCAGATCTCCGGCAGCTGGGACGCCCTGGCGCGCCTCGAAACCGGCTTGCCGGGCCTGGCCAAGAAGCACAACTTCACCGTCAACGTCGTGCGTAGCGCCGCCCTGGAAAACCGCCCACAGGCCCTGCCTTATGTGGCGTATGTCAGCTCGGCCTACCGCTCGGACATCGTCAATGAGCTGTGCCAGTTTTTCATCGACCACAATGTCGAACTGGAAAACCTCACCTGCGACACCTACCAGGCACCGCAAACCGGCGGCACCATGCTCAACGCCACGTTCACCGTGACCTTGCCGGCCGGCGTGCAGATCAGCTGGCTGCGTGACCAGTTTCTGGATTTCGCCGATGCCTTGAACCTCGACGCACTGATCGAGCCATGGCGCCCACAGAACCCAATGTAAGGAAGTACCTATGCCGGTAGCCATCGACAAACCCGTGGCCGATTTCGAAGCCCAGGCCACCAGCGGCCAGACGTTCAGCCTTGCCGCCCTCAAGGGCAAGCAAGTGGTGATCTACTTCTACCCCAAGGACAGCACCCCGGGTTGCACCACCGAAGGCCAGGGTTTTCGTGACCAGTACGCCGCGTTCAAGGCCGCCAACACCGAAGTGTTTGGCCTGTCGCGAGACAGCGTGAAGTCCCACGAGAACTTCAAGGCCAAGCAGGAATTCCCCTTCGAGCTGATCAGCGACAAGGACGAAGCGGTTTGCCAGCTGTTTGATGTAATCAAGCTAAAGAAGCTATATGGCAAGGAATACCTGGGCGTTGACCGCAGCACGTTCCTGATCGACAAGGATGGCGTGCTGCGTCAGGAATGGCGCGGTGTGAAAGTGCCGGGTCATGTGGATGCGGTGTTGGCGGCGGCGCAGGCATTGAATAAAGCTTGAACCATAATGGGGGCGAACCTTTGGTTCGCCCCCATTGTTTACAACAAAGGCGCCACCACCGGCTCCTGCCGCGGCCACGCATCCAGTACGGCCTTGAACAGCGTCGCCAGCGGGATTGCAAAGAACACGCCCCAGAACCCCCACAACCCTCCGAACAACAGCACCGCGCAGATAATCGCCACCGGGTGCAGGTTGACGGCCTCCGAGAACAGCAGCGGCACCAGCACGTTGCCATCCAGGGTCTGGATAATCCCGTACACCGCCATCAGGTAGATGAACTGATCGCTCCAGCCCCACTGGAACAACGCAATCAACATCACCGGCACGGTCACCACCACCGCGCCCACATACGGCACCACCACCGATACGCCCACCAGCAAAGCCAGCAGCGCCGCGTAGTTCAGCCCGAGCGCGACAAACGCGATGTAGGTGACGCCGCCACAAATCACGATCTCAATGACTTTGCCGCGAATATAGTTGGCGATCTGCCGGTTCATTTCTTCGGCGACCCGGGTAATCAGCGCCCGTTCACGCGGCAGGTAGCCACTGACCCAGCGGCCGATCATCTCGCGGTCCTTGAGGAAGAAAAACACCAGGATCGGCACCAGCACCAGGTAGATCATGATGTTGACCAAAAGCGGCAGGCTGGACAGGGAAAACGTCAGCGCCCATTGTCCGAATTTTCCGATTTCGCCGCGCGCCACTTCGATGGCCTGCAACACTTGCTCGTCCGACACCAGGTGCGGATAGCGCTCCGGCAACAGCAGCAACAGTGATTGCCACTTGGCGAGCATGCCCGGCAACTCGTTGAACAAGGTGATCAACTGATGCCACAGCAATGGCAGCACCACCACGATAAACACCACCAACAGCCCCATGAACAGGGCAAAGACCAGCCCTACCGCCAGGCCGCCGGGTAAACGCAAACGCTCAAGGGTAGTGACCAGGCCCTGCATCAGGTACGCCAGCACCATGCCCGCCAGTACCGGCGCCAGCATGCCGCCCAAGGTGAGCACGGCGGTAAAGGCCAGAAACAGCAGGACAGCCAGCACCACCGCTTCTTCATCGGAAAAATAGCGCTGAATCCAGTCTCGTAACACTTTGAACATCAATCAACCTCGGGTGGTAGGGGCGAACAGTTCAGGCCTTGCGCAACCAGTAACGGTACACACCGCCAGCGTCTTCTTCGTGCAGCAGCGTGTGCCCGGCCAGCTTGGCAAAAGTACGGAAATCACGCTGGGAGCCCGCGTCCGTGGCGATCACCTTGAGCACGGCACCACTGGCCAAGCGGTTGAGTTCCAGCTTGGCCTTGAGCAGGGGCAGCGGGCAATTGAGGCCACTGGCATCGAGTTCGGCGTCAAAGGCTACAGCGTTGGTCATCGGTTTGCTCCGGGCATGCGTTTGGAGTGCTTAGAATATCTGGTCCGAAGCTCAGTGTCCGGCTACAGTAAGCTCTTTGTCGAAAGGCTTTGTGCATGACTTTTTTGCGCCCTACCCTGCTGACGCTGGCTTGCCTGCTGGCCTCCCCGGCCTTCGCTGACGACCTGCCGTCACTCGGCGACGCCAGTTCTGCCATTGTCTCACCGCAACAAGAGTTCCAACTGGGGCGCGCATGGCTGGCCTACCTGCGGGGCCAGGTCTCGCAACTCAACGACCCACAGCTTAAGGATTACGTCGAAACCAGCGTGTACAAGCTGGTGGAGACCAGCCAGGTGAATGACCGGCGCCTGGAGTTCATCCTTATCGACAGCCCACAGCTCAACGCCTTTGCCGCACCCGGCGGGATTGTCGGGGTTAACGGCGGCCTGTTCCTGAATGCCCAAACCGAAGGCGAATATGCCTCGGTACTCGCTCACGAATTGGCTCACTTGTCCCAACGTCACTTTGCGCGAGGTGTGGAAGCGCAGTCGCGCATGCAGATCCCGATGATGGCCGCCCTGCTCGGTGGCATTATCGCGGCCGCAGCGGGTGCGGGCGATGCCGGTATTGCGGCGATTGCGGGCAGCCAGGCGGCAGCTATCCAGGAACAGCGCAGGTTCTCGCGCCAGAACGAACAAGAGGCTGACCGTATCGGCATCCTCAACCTGGAAAAAGCCGGTTACGACCCACGCTCCATGCCGACCATGTTCGAACGCCTGATGCGCCAATACCGTTTCGACGCCAAGCCGCCGGAGTTTTTACTGACTCACCCGGTAACCGAGTCGCGGATTGCCGACACCCGTAACCGCGCCGAACAAGCCAAACCCGGCGGCAAGGAAGACAGCTTGCGCTATCAACTGATTCGCGCACGGGTACAACTGCAATACGAAGACACACCGGGACTGGCCGCCAAGCGCTTCCAGGCGCAATTGGACGAGAACCCGAAAAACGATATAGCGCGTTATGGCTTGGCCATCGCGCAGATCAAGGGCACCCAGTACAAAGAGGCACGGGAAAGCTTGCAGCCGCTGCTGGCCAAGGCGCCCAACGACATTACTTACAACCTGGCGCAGATCGAGTTGGATATCGACAGCAATCGCCTGCCGGATGCCCAGCAACGTACTGATCGGATGCTGGCCCTGTACCCCGGCAGCTATCCGCTGAATCAGATACGCATCGATGTGCTGCTCAAGCAGAACCGTACGGCCGATGCTGAAAAGGCACTGGATGGGTTACTCAAGTCGCGGCCCGATGATCCGGATGTGTGGTACCAGGTGGCAGAGACTCGCGGCCTGTCCGGCAATATCATTGGCCTGCATCAGGCGCGTGCCGAGTACTTTGCACTGGTGGGTGACTTCAAGCAGGCTATACAGCAACTGGACTTTGCCAAGCGTCGAGCCGGCAACAACTTCCCACTGTCCTCGCGCATCGACGCGCGTCAGCGTGAGCTGATCGAACAGGAACGTCTGGTCAAAGGAATGATGAGCTAAAACCATCGCCCACAAAAAAGCCCCGCTTTCGTTAACCGAAAGCGGGGCTTTTTATTGAGCTAGCGGATTACTCGGCCAGCTTGAAGGTGATGAAACTTGCACGACCCTGACGCAGCACGCGCATCGACACCGAGCGATTCTTCGGCAACGCTTTGGCGATGTCGGTGAATTCCTTGGTGGAGTTGATCGCCTGGTTGTTCAGGTGGGTAATCACGTCGCCCGGTTGCAGGCCGATCAAGGCGGCTGGGCCGTCCTGAACTTCTTTGATCACGACACCGCTCTTGAGGTCGAAGCTCTTCTTCTGCTCGTCGTTCAGCTCAACCACGGCAATGCCCAAGCGATTGCTGCTGCGCTCAGCGCCTGGCTTGGCATTACCCAGTGCATCCAGGGTTGCGCCCTCTTCCGGGATCGCGCCGACGGTCAGCTCAACGGTCTGGCGCTTGCCGTCACGAATCACTTCAAGCTTGGCTTTGCTGCCGGCTTTCAGGGCGCCTACCAGATGCGGCAGGTCGGCGGACATGATGATCGGCTGGCCATTCATGCTCAGGATCACGTCACCCACTTGCAAGCCGCCTTTGGCAGCCGGGCCGTCGTCCTGGATCTGCGCGACCAGGGCACCGGCCGGCTTGTCGAGGCCGAACGATTCAGCCAGGTCTTTGTTCACTTCCTGGATCACCACACCCAACCAGCCACGGCTGACCTTGCCGCCGCTTTTGAGCTGGTTGGAAACGTCCATGGCCACGTCGATTGGAATGGCGAAGGAGACGCCCATGAAACCACCGGAACGGGTGTAGATCTGCGAGTTGATCCCCACCACTTCGCCCGCCAGGTTGAACAGCGGACCACCGGAATTACCCGGGTTGATCGGCACGTCGGTCTGGATGAACGGCACGTAGTTTTCATTGGGCAGGCTGCGACCGATGGCGCTGACGATACCCTGGGTCACGGTATGGTCGAAGCCGAACGGCGAACCGATCGCAACCACCCACTGCCCGGCTTTAAGGTCCTGGGATTTACCCAGCTTCAGCACAGGCAGGTCTTTACCTTCGATTTTCAGCAGGGCCACGTCGGAACGCGGGTCGGTGCCCACCAGCTTGGCTTTCAACTCACTGCGGTCGGCCAGGCGCACGAGAATTTCGTCAGCGTCGGCAATTACATGGTTGTTGGTGAGGATGTAGCCATCCGGCGAGATGATGAAGCCCGAGCCCAGGGACTGCGCCTCACGCTGGCCGCCACCGCCGCCACCGCCGCCACGCGGGGAACGTTGTTGCGGCATACCACGCTCAAAGAACTCGCGCAGCATCGGCGGCAAGCCTTCCAGGTCTGGCATCTGCTGGTTCGAGACTTTGCGATCCGGCAGTTTCTGCGTGGTACTGATGTTCACCACGGCAGGCGAAGCCTGCTCCACCAATTGGGTGAAGTCAGGCAGCTCGGCCGCTTGCGCGGACACTGCCTGACCCAGCACCAATACCGTGGCGACTATGGTTAGGTAAGACTTCAAACGTGGTATCGACATACAGCTCCCGTTACGACGAGCAGGGTTGAGCGACAGGGTTCAAGAAACGCCGAAAACTTCGACCGGCATTTTTGTTCCGCGAACAAAATAAGGTCAGAGCCGACAAGCTCTGACCTATAAAAAACATGGGGATTTTTTGCAAGTGAAAATACTGATCCAGAAATTTCATGCTCTCAGCCCCCAACCACGCAAAGGCTCACATTGAAAGGTCAGGATGAACATAGGATTAACGGCTCATGGCTTGGCGGCGGTCTTTTCGCCGCGCACCGACAGCGCGATGCGTTCGGCGGTGCCGATGGGGATTTCGCCGACAACCGTCACCATGACTTCGCCATCGACTGTGTTCAGGCGGCGCGACACCGCGACCGTCGGGCCAAGCTGCGTGCGTGTTTCGCTCACACTCGCACCGTCGGTGGACTCAAGAAACACTGAGAAACGTGCAAGCCCGTCGTCGTACATCAGGCTGTCGACAGTGGTTTGGGTTCGAGTATCTTTTCGCGAAACGCTGTTGGTGAGCTGAAAACCTGGAGGCAACCAGTCCAGATGCCATGCGTGGGTAGCGGGCACCTCGGGGGCTTTGGTGCTGGAAACAGCGACAGGTGAACATTCGCTGCTGGGCTGTAAGTCACGATCTGATGGCGCAGCCGAAGTGTTCAGCCGGGTGAACTGAAAACGCTCCAAGAGCTGGCCCTGCTCATTGAGCAACAGGGACTTGAGTGGCAGCGCGGTTTCACGATCCAGGTGCAACTCAAAGCCATATCGGTATTGATCACGCGGGCTGATCGACACAATCACCGCATTGCGACCAGCCACGCGAGATTTGCCAATGACGGCCAGTTCATAAAATTGAGTGAGTTTTTGCGGATCCAGAGCGCGCGAAGGCGCATCCGGTGAGTTGCCGAGGCCGGCAACCAAGGTGCCACTGACACATTGTGTACGACCATCTACCCGCACCAGTTCCTGAGCAGAACCGTCGAGTTGCAACAGCCGCTCGCGGACGTGACCGTCCTGAACACGATGCCAGATGTCATGAGTAGAAAAACTGCCGTTACGCTCGTAGACGAACGTACCTGCAAAGCTTTGCTGCTGCTCTGCACGCCCAAGTCGAGTCAGCCAGTCTTGGGCTTCGTCGGCATGGGCGGATAGTGCAAAACAACCACTGAGCAAAAGCGTAAGGAGCGGTATGGCGCGCATAGGGCCCCTTAGTGGTTTAGCGGTTTTCCAGGCTGGCTGCACGAGCGTATGGCAGAGCGCTTTCAGTGCCTTTCAAGGCCGATTCCTGTGCGTGTTGGCGCAGGTAGCCTGGAAGACGCTGGTCCTGCCAGCCGGATTGCCCTTGAAGTACGCCGTTGGCCATAGGGCCGGTGGCATCAGAGCTTTCCTTGTAGCCGGCCAGTACCGCTGGGCCTTTGACTTGCGGACCGGCCATGACCGGCTGCTGAGTCTGCTGGGCCAGTTCGGCACCGGCAATTTCGTCCTGGTTGTACAGGCGAACACCGGCCAACACGGCAACAGTCACCGAGGCAGCTACTGCCAGGCGACCCAGGCTACGCCATGGACCACGAGCAGCTTTTGCCGGAACGGCTTCATCGGCCAATGCGGCAGAAACGGCCGCAGCAATATCCAGACGAGGGATTAAAAGATCCTTGTGCATCACCGCCCGAGCGACTTGGTAACGAGACCAGGTATCACGGGTTTCGGCATCATCAAATGCATTGAGCACTCGACGAAGTTCCAGTTCATCCGCTTCGTTATCCATCACTGCGGACAGCGATTCCTGCAGGGCATCACGACTCATGGCGGTTCCTCTCTTGGCTGTCGCCGCTGTCTTTAGTTTTCCTGCAACAACGGTTGCAAGGCTTTGTCGATGGCTTCCCGGGCCCGGAAAATCCGTGACCTTACAGTCCCCACCGGACATTGCATGACGCTCGCAATGTCTTCGTAACTGAGACCATCGAATTCACGTAAAGTTAACGCCGTACGCAAATCTTCTGGCAGTTGCTGAATAGTGCGATGAACGGTTCCCTCGATCTCGTCGCGCAGCAAAGCACGTTCCGGCGACTCGAGATCTTTGAGGCCGTGATCACCATCGTAAAATTCTGCATCTTCTGAACTTACATCACTGTCCGGTGGGCGGCGGCCGCGAGACACCAGATAGTTCTTCGCCGTGTTAATGGCGATGCGGTACAGCCACGTGTAAAACGCACTATCGCCGCGAAAATTGCCAAGTGCACGGTACGCCTTGATAAAGGCTTCCTGTGCAACGTCCTGCGCTTCATGGGTGTCGTGCACAAACCGCACGATCAACCCGAGAATTTTGTGCTGGTATTTCAGCACTAGCAGATCAAATGCTCGCTTGTCGCCGCGTTGAACGCGCTCGACCAGCTGCTGATCCTCTTCCTGGGTTAGCATGAACACTCCTCGTTGTACTTGGAGGAGGCTTGCATAACTAAACGATCAGGCTTGCAAACATAGACTAGGACTTCTCGCAAAAGTTCTCCCCCTCCAAGCAAGTTTCCGGCATGCACTGATTTGGCACACACGAAAAACGCAGCGCGGGCTAGGCCGGCTGCGCGAATAATCTTGTCGCCGGTTTTCTGACGCGTCCAGTGCTCCCGACGGGCCAATAAACTCAACGTTTTCCCAGCTTTCGGGCAACCTGCTATTGAGTCGGGGCTCATGCAAAAAGTTCCCATCTCAATAGCCGGCCCATAGGACCCCAGCTGTGCACCGTAATTTCACTTTGCCACGAATGCCCCGCTATTGTGCCGCTCCCCCCCTCTATATACTAGTGGCCCGTGTGACCCTTTGATTCGCCGATCCAGGCGTCCTGTTTGCGCCAGCCCTTTGGATCGCTTTTTGCGGAATCCTTCAAATGAGCCAACAGTTTCAACACGATGTTCTGGTGATCGGTAGTGGTGCGGCCGGCTTGAGCCTGGCACTGACCCTTCCCAGCCACCTGCGCATTGCGGTCCTGAGCAAGGGCGACCTGGCCAACGGCTCGACATTCTGGGCCCAGGGCGGTGTCGCGGCCGTGCTGGACGACACCGACACCGTGCAATCCCACGTCGAGGACACCCTCAACGCCGGCGGCGGCCTGTGCAACGAAGAGGCGGTGCGCTTCACCGTCGAGCATAGTCGCGAAGCCATCCAATGGCTGATCGACCAAGGCGTGCCGTTCACCCGCGACGAACACGCTGGCAGCGATGACGGCGGATTCGAGTTCCACCTGACCCGCGAAGGCGGCCACAGCCATCGCCGCATCATCCACGCCGCCGACGCTACCGGCGCCGCCATCTTCAAGACGTTGCTCGAGCAAGCCCGCCAACGCCCCAACATCGAACTGCTGGAGCAACGCGTCGCCGTGGACCTGATCACCGAAAAGCGCCTGGGCCTGGACGGCGAACGCTGCCTCGGCGCCTACGTGCTAAACCGCGCCAGTGGCGAAGTGGATACCTACGGCGCACGCTTCACCATTCTGGCCTCAGGCGGTGCCGCCAAGGTCTACCTCTATACCAGTAACCCCGATGGCGCCTGCGGCGACGGCATCGCCATGGCCTGGCGTTCAGGCTGTCGGGTAGCCAACCTGGAATTCAACCAGTTCCACCCCACCTGCCTGTATCACCCGCAAGCCAAAAGCTTTTTGATTACCGAAGCCCTGCGCGGTGAAGGTGCGCACCTGAAACTGCCGAACGGCGAGCGCTTCATGCAGCGTTTCGACCCGCGCGCCGAGCTGGCGCCACGAGATATCGTGGCCCGCGCCATCGACCACGAAATGAAGCGCCTGGGCATCGACTGCGTGTACCTGGACATCAGCCACAAACCCGAAGCCTTCATCAAGACCCACTTCCCCACCGTCTACGAACGCTGCCTGGCGTTCAACATCGACATCACCAAAGGCCCGATCCCGGTGGTGCCGGCTGCGCACTACACCTGCGGCGGCGTGATGGTCGACCAGCACGGCCGCACCGACGTGCCGGGCCTGTATGCGATCGGCGAAACCAGCTTCACCGGCCTGCATGGCGCCAACCGCATGGCCAGCAACTCGTTGCTCGAATGTTTCGTCTATGCGCGCTCCGCCGCCGCCGACATCCTTGAGCAGCTACCCCGCATCCCGGTGCCCGCCGCCCTGCCGCGCTGGGACGCCAGCCAAGTGACCGATTCGGATGAAGACGTGATCATCGCCCACAACTGGGACGAACTGCGCCGCTTCATGTGGGACTACGTGGGCATTGTGCGCACCAACAAACGCCTGGCACGGGCTCAACATCGCGTGCGTTTGCTGCTGGACGAGATCGACGAGTTCTACAGCAACTACAAAGTCAGCCGCGACCTGATCGAGTTGCGCAACCTGGCCCAGGTTGCGGAATTGATGATCCGCTCAGCCATGGAGCGCAAGGAAAGCCGCGGCCTGCATTACACCCTCGACTACCCGCAAATGCTGCCCGAAGCCCGCGACACTATTCTGGTGCCAGCCACCTACGGCGGCTGAACTTAAGGCGTACCCGCAGGCGCCGATGCACATCGGCGACCTGCGAATCCATCGGTACGCAAACAGAACGCACCCACCACTCGCCCTGCACCCGATAGCGCAGCACCACGATCAGCGGCAACGCAAGGCTGTCGGGGCGCAACTGCACGCTGTGCCAGCCGCGCTCGGCACTGAACAACTGCCAGCCGTCTTCATCGCGGCGCAGGCCACGAATCGACGAACGGTGAGTCAGCTGGATATGACGCGGCAACACCCAGGCGGCATGCGCCAGGCACAGCAGAATGCCGAGGCTTGCGAAGGGCAAATCGATAAACAACAAGGCACCCAGCGCGAACAACTGGGCAAGCAGGTACGCCGCCAGCAACAGCCGAGAGGCCTGCCAGCGGCATTCGAAGCGATTACTTGGGCTGGACACGATCCAGAATCTTGCGAACCATGCGCTGCAGCTCCGGATCGTCAGATTCGGCGCGCTCCATGAACCAGCCGAACATGTCCTGGTCTTCGCACGTCAGCAGCCGCTCATAAAGTTCGCGGTCCACCTTATCGAGTGTCGAGTACACCTCTCTGGTGAACGGCACCAGCAACACATCCAACTCCAGCATGCCACGGCGG
This sequence comes from Pseudomonas onubensis, assembly GCF_965653655.1. Lineage (NCBI taxonomy): Bacteria > Pseudomonadati > Pseudomonadota > Gammaproteobacteria > Pseudomonadales > Pseudomonadaceae > Pseudomonas > Pseudomonas onubensis. Next base: position 34,226 of record NZ_CBFHAZ010000025.1, read on the forward strand.
CTGTGCCAGTAGAGGCGGTTGATTTCTACTTCTTCTACCATGGACTGCTCCTCAAATAGCGCGCAAGTATACAGGCCCGACGGCAGCGGGACACTCGGCTTTGGTCGCCCCATACGGAAACTATCCATTTGCCGGGCGCCCCTCTATGATGCACGCATGACTTTTTGACCTGCGAAGACCCATGGCCGACTCTGCATTTTTCTGCCCCCTGACACACGAAGGCGTCCTTGCCGTCCGCGGCTCCGACGCTGCCAAGTTCCTGCAAGGGCAACTGACCTGCAACCTCAATTACCTGAGCGACGCCCAGGCCAGCCTCGGCGCGCGCTGTACGCAAAAAGGCCGCATGCAGTCGAGTTTTCGCATCCTGCTGCAAGGTGACGGCGTGTTGCTGGCAATGGCCACCGAGCTGCTCGAACCGCAACTGGCAGACCTGAAGAAATACGCGGTGTTCTCCAAATCCAAGCTCACCGACGAAAGCGCCGCCTGGGCACGCTTTGGCTTGTCGAATGCGGATCACACCCTGGCTGCCCTCGGCCTTGAGTTGCCGGCCGACACCGACAGCGTGGTGCGCACCAACACACTGATTGCCATTCGTGTCTCCCCGAACCGCGCCGAACTCTGGGTGCCTGCCGAGCACGCCGAAGCGGTACGCCAGCAATTGGCCAGCCAACTGCAACAAGCTGACTTGAATGCCTGGCTGCTCGGCCAAATCCGCGCCGGCATCGGCCAGGTCATGCCGCAGACCCGCGAACTGTTCATCCCGCAAATGCTCAACTTGCAGGCCATTGGCGGCGTCAGCTTCAAAAAAGGCTGCTACACCGGCCAGGAAATCGTCGCGCGCATGCAGTACCTGGGCAAACTCAAGCGCCGCCTGTATCGCCTGAGCCTCAATGCCGAGCAATTGCCCGAGCCAGGCACACCGATGTTCTCGCCCAACCATAACAGCGCGATCGGCGAAGTCGTCATCGCGGCAAAAGCTGACCAATCAATTGAACTTCTGGCCGTGCTGCAAGCCGAAGCTGCCGAAAGCGGCGATGTGCATGTCGGCACCCTGGAAGGCCCCGGTTTACAACTGCTCGACCTGCCGTACCTACTGGATCGCGATAAAGAGATCCAGCGTTAATCGCCGTACCTTTTTGCAACACCCTAGAGAGCATGAATGAACAAGCTGGCGGAAAAAGTCCAACAGGCTTTGGTGACGGCCATCGACAACGATGACCTGGTTCTGCCGACATTACCGGAAGTTGCCCTGAACATACGTCAGGCGGCCGAAGACCCGGAAATCAGCATCAGCCACTTGAGCAAAGTGATCGGTCGCGATACCGCTCTGTCGGCGCGCCTGATCAAAGTGGTCAACAGCCCGCTGCTGCGCGCAACCCAGGAAGTCACCGACCTGCATACCGCCATCACGCGGCTGGGCACCAACTACAGCAGCAACCTGGCCATCGGCCTGGTCATGGAACAGATCTTCCACGCCCGCTCCGAAGTCGTCGAACTGAAAATGCGCGAAGTGTGGCGCCGCAGCCTGGAAGTGGCGGGCGTGAGTTATGCCCTGTGCCGCAACCATAGCCAACTCAAGCCAGACCAGGCGGCCCTCGGTGGGCTGGTGCATCAGATTGGCGTGTTGCCGATCCTCACCTACGCCGAAGACCATTACGAGCTGCTGGCCGACCCGGTCAGCCTCAACCATGTGATCGACAGCATCCATCCGTTGCTGGGCGACAAATTGCTGGGTGTGTGGGATTTCCCGGAGATGCTGGCCAAGCTGCCGGGGCGGTACCTGGACCTGGAGCGCGACTCCCCACGCCTGGATTACATCGACGTGGTGCAAATCGCCGCACTGTATTGCCACCGCGGCACCGCGCATCCATTGGCCAACGTAGACATTATCAGCCTGCCGGCGCTCAAAAAACTGCGCATCGACCCGTACAGCGAAACATTGCGTGCGGAGTTGGATGAAGCGCGCTCGATGTTCTATTGACTACCCCGCGATAAAACTCACCCGCACCTTCAACCCCGCCAATTCACCATCATGCAGGCTGATCTGGGCCAAATGCGCGCGGCAGATCTCGCCGACAATTGCCAGCCCCAAGCCTGAGCCCATGCCCTGCTGGCTGCGGCGGTAGAAACGTTCGAAGACCCGGTCCCGCTCATCCAGCGGGATGCCTGGGCCGTCATCTTCAACTTCGAGGATGGCCGGCGCGGTCACCCGCAGAATCACATTGCCGCCCGGTGGCGTGTGGGCCAGGGCGTTATCCACCAGGTTGCTCAGCAGTTCATTCAACAACGTCGGCTCACCGCGCAGCCACACCGGCTCATCCGCTTCCAACGCCAGGGCAACGCCCCGCGCGTGGGCCAGCGGCGCCATGGCCATGCCCAGTTCCCGCGCCAGCTGGCTGAGGTCGAGCAATTGCGCACCGCCTTCGGCAATCGCGCGGGCGCCGTTTTCGATACGCGCCAGCGACAGCAATTGGTTGGCCAAGTGGGTCAGACGGTCGGTGCCTTGGGCCGCCGTTTCCAAGGTGCTGCGCCAGGTTGCCGGGTCACTGCTGCGCAAGCCCAGCTCAAGCCGGGCCTTGAGCGCCGCCAGCGGAGTGCGCAGTTCGTGGGCGGCGTCGGCAATAAACTGCGCCTGGCGCTCGAACTGGCCGCGCAAGCGCTCGGTGAAGTGATTGAGCGAGCGCACTAACGGGCCGAACTCATGTTGCACCTCCACCAGCGGCAGCGGGCGCAAGTCGTCGGGCTGGCGTTCCTCCACGGCGGTGCGCAGGCGCTCCAACGGGCGCAGCGCCGCACTCACGGCAAACCACACCAGCAACAACGCACCGACCGCCAACATGCCCAGCCGCAGCAGCGTGTCGGCCATCAGGCTGCGGGCCATGCTTTCGCGCGCCTCGTCAGTTTCGGCCACGCGAATTTCCGCCATACCGTTCATGTTCGGCTCCGACACCGCCTTGAGCAGGCTCACCACCCGCACATGCTGGCCCTGGTACATGGCGTTGTAGAAGCGCGCCAACGCCGGGTAATCATCGGTGCGCGGCGTGCCCGGCGGCGGGCCAGGGAGGTTTTCGTAGCCGGAGATCAGCTTGCGATCGATGTCATTGACCTGATAGTAAATTCGCCCGGCGCTGTCGTAGGCGAACGTGTCCAGCGCCACATACGGCACATTGGCACTCAGGGTGCCGTCCACCTGGGTCAACCCGGCGGCGATGGTGCGCGCCGAGGCCAGCAAGGTGCGGTCATAGGCGGTGTCGGCGACTTCGCGACCATTCCAATAGGCACTCATGCCGCTGGCGAGCATCAACACCACCAGCAGCAGCGCCAGGTTCCATAGCAACCGCCAGCGCAGGCTGCTGGGCTTATGCATCGCGGGCTTCCAGCAGGTAGCCAAGGCCACGGAAGGTCACGATGGCGATGGGCTGGCCGTCGAGTTTCTTGCGCAGGCGGTGCACATAGATTTCGATCGCGTCAGGGCTGGCTTCCTCGTCCAGGCCGAACACTTGCGAGGCCAGTTGCTCCTTACTCATCACGCGGCCGGGTCGCGCGATCAGCGCCTCAAGCACCGCCTGCTCGCGGGAGGTCAGCGTCATCAGCTCGCCGCCCACGCTGAAACGCCGGGTATCCAGGTCATAGACCAGCACGCCGCACGCCTGCTGACGCTCCCCGCCCAGCACACTGCGGCGCAGCAGCGCCTTAACCCGCGCTTCCAGCTCGGTCAACTCGAAGGGCTTGGCCAGGTAGTCATCAGCGCCCAGGTTCAGGCCATGCACACGGTCTTTTACATCACTGCGCGCCGTCAACATCAACACCGGCAGATTTTTCCCACGCGCCCGCAGACGCGCCAACACCTCAAAACCGTCCATGCGCGGCAGCCCCACATCGAGGATCACCACTGCATATTCCTCGCTGCTCAAGGCCAGGTCCGCGGCCACGCCGTCGTGCAACACGTCGACGGTCAAACCCGTGCTCTTGAGCGCTTGGGCAACACTTTCGGCGAGTTGCAGATGGTCTTCAACCAAGAGGACGCGCATGGATTTTCACCTCGTTCTGGCATGGTCGACGCCACGCTTTGGCGGGCAGTTTACAGGCGCCGCCTGCCCTGTGAAGCCCGAAAACATTGAAAGACAACTGAAAGGTTAGTGAAAGCTTCGCCCTTTAGCATCCAGCAACGGTGGGTAATGCCCGCTGAGCTACCTGATCCGTAGCGCCCGAAAAACGCCTCGAAGCGTTTTCGCCAAAATAAGAACAATAACGGAGTACACCACAATGCTGTCGACCCAGCCCCAGGCTTGCCCGCCTGTGCGTTTTTCCCGTCTTGCCAAGACCGCCCTTGCCAGTGCCACCGCCCTTGCCAGCTTTTCGCCGCTTAGCCAGGCTGCCTTCTTCGAAGACAGCAGCGCTACGCTGGAAACTCGCAACATGTACTTCAACCGCGACTTTCGCGACGGCACCAGCGCGCAACAATCCAAGCGCGACGAATGGGCGCAGGGCTTCATGCTCAATCTGCAATCGGGCTACACCGACGGTACCGTCGGCTTTGGCGTGGACGCGCTGGGCATGCTTGGGGTCAAGCTCGACTCCAGCCCCGACCGCACCGGCAGCGGCTTGCTGCCCACCGACAACGGCCGGGCTGTTGACGACTACTCCAAACTCGGCCTGACCGGCAAAGTGAAGATCTCGGCCACCGAACTCAAGATCGGCGCGCTGATCCCTGAACTGCCGATCCTCAAGCCCAACGACGGCCGCATCCTGCCGCAGACCTTCAACGGTGGCTTGCTGACCTCCAAAGAATTCAAGAACCTGGTGTTTACCGGCGGCCGCCTGGATAAAGCCAAAGACCGCGACTCCACCGACTACGAAGAAATCGCCCTCAACAACAAGAACAGCCGTTTCGTCAGCGGCGCTACCGGCAAGCACTTCAACTTCGGCGGCGTTGACTACAAGTTCGCCGACAAGATCACCGGCAGCTACCACTTCGCCCAACTTGATGACGTGTACCGCCAGCACTTCCTCGGCCTGGTCGCCTCGCGCCCGTTGGGCCCCGGCACCTTCGGCACCGACCTGCGCCTGGCCATCAGCGATGACACGGGCGCGGCCCATGGCGGCAAGATCGACAACAAATCCCTCAACGGCCTGTTCAGCTATGCCCTCAATGGCCATAAGCTCAGCGCCGGCTACCAGCACATGTCCGGCGACAGCGCCTTTCCGTATGTGGATGGGGCCGACCCGTACCTGGTCAACTTCGTACAGATCAACGACTTTGCCGGCGCCGAAGAACGCTCCTGGCAAGCGCGCTACGACTACGACTTCGCCAAGCTGGGCATTCCCGGCCTGAGTTTCATGAGCCGTTACCTGTCAGGTGACAACATCAAGCTCAAGAACGGCGAGACCGGCAAGGAGTGGGAGCGCAACAGCGAGATTCGCTACATCGTACAAAGCGGCACGTTCAAGGATGTCGCGTTTCGCCTGCGTAATGCCACGTATCGTTCCAACTACTCGGCCCGTGATGCGGATGAAGTGCGCGTGCTGGTGAGTTACAGCCTGGCTCTTTGGTAGTCGTACCCCATAACAACAAGACGGAGTTAAAAATGACCTATTCACTGCGTAAATTGGCCCTCGCCGCCGGCTGCATGCTGTTCGCCGGGCAACTGCTGGCCGCCGACGAACCCAAGCGCCCGGAATGCATCGCCCCAGCTTCGCCTGGCGGTGGTTTTGACCTGACCTGCAAACTGGCGCAAAGCGCGTTGGTCAATGAAAAGCTGTTGAGTAAACCGATGCGCGTCACCTACATGCCCGGCGGCGTAGGCGCGGTGGCCTACAACGCGGTGGTCGCCCAGCGCCCGGCCGACGCCGGCACGCTGGTGGCCTGGTCCAGCGGTTCGTTGTTGAACCTGGCCCAAGGCAAGTTCGGCCGTTTTGATGAAAGCGCGGTGCGTTGGTTGGCAGCGGTCGGCACCAGCTACGGTGCCATCGCAGTGAAAAGCGACTCGCCCTACAAAAACCTCGACGATCTCGTCAAAGCCCTGAAGAAAGATCCGGGCAGCGTGGTGATCGGTTCCGGCGGCACAGTTGGCAGCCAGGACTGGATGCAAACCGCCCTGATCGCCAAGGCCGCCGGGATCAACCCGCGCGAGCTGCGTTACGTGGCCCTCGAAGGCGGCGGTGAAATCGCCACCGCCCTGCTCGGCGGCCACATCCAGGTGGGCAGTACCGACATCTCCGACTCCATGCCGCACATCCTCAGCGGTGACATGCGCCTGCTCGCCGTGTTCGCTGAAGAGCGCCTGGACGAGCCGGAAATGAAGAATATTCCGACCGCCAAAGAGCAAGGCTACGACATCGTCTGGCCAGTGGTTCGTGGCTTCTACCTCGGGCCAAAAGTCAGCGATGCCGATTACGCCTGGTGGAAAGACGCGTTCGACAAACTGCTGGCCTCCGAAGAGTTCGCCAAGCTGCGTGACCAGCGCGAGCTGTTCCCGTTTGCCATGACCGGCCCGGAGCTGGACACCTACGTGAAGAAGCAGGTGGCTGACTACAAAGTGCTGGCCAAAGAGTTCGGCCTGATCCAGTAATCGCCCCTCTTTTGCTCGGCCGCGCCCTCCTCAACGGGCGGCGCGGCCCAGGAGTTCCACATGCTCTTACAACGCATTTTCGCCTCGGTGATGCTGCTGGTCTGCGCCGGCCTGGCACTGATGGCCTGGCCGTATCAGGCGGCGTTTTCCTACGAGCCGGTCGGGCCACGTGCCTACCCGCTGCTGATGCTCGGCCTGATGAGCCTGGGCCTGATCTACATGATCTTTCGCCCGCAGCCTACCAAGCACACCGAAGAAGAACCGGCACTGGACCGCGAAACCCTGATCAAGATCAGTATCTGCGTCGCCCTGCTGATCGTGTTTGCCGGCACTTTCGAGCCCTTGGGTTTCATCCTCAGCAGCATGCTGATCGGCATTCCGATGGCACGCCTGTATGGCGGGCGCTGGCTGCCCAGCGTGGTGATCGTCACCCTCATGGCTATCGGCCTGTACCTGCTGTTCGACAAGGCCATGGATGTACCGCTGCCCCTCGGCCTGCTTGAAGTTCTGGAGAACTGATATGGATACGTTCAGCTATTTGGGCCAGGGCTTCGGCGTTGCACTGACCCCTTACAACCTGGTGACCGCGCTGTGCGGCACCTTGATCGGCACTGTGGTCGGCCTGTTGCCGGGCCTGGGCCCAATCAACGGCGTGGCCTTGTTGATCCCCATCGCGTTCGCCTTGGGCCTGCCGCCGGAGTCGGCGCTGATCCTGCTCGCAGCCGTGTACCTGGGCTGCGAATACGGCGGCCGTATCAGTTCGATCCTGCTCAACATCCCGGGCGAAGCGTCTACCGTAATGACCACCCTCGACGGCTACCCGATGGCCCGCAAAGGCCTGGCCGGTGTGGCGTTGTCGCTGTCGGCATGGAGTTCGTTCATCGGCGCGTTTATCGCCACCTGCGGCATGGTGCTGTTTGCGCCGCTGTTGGCCAAATGGGCGATTGCCTTCGGCCCGGCGGAATATTTCGTACTGATGGTGTTCGCGATTGTCTGCCTGGGCGGCATGGCCGGTGACAAACCGCTGAAGACGTTTGTTGCGGCGTTGATCGGCCTGTTCCTCTCCGCCGTCGGCATCGATGCCAACAGCGGCGTGTACCGTTTTACCGGCGACAACATCCACCTCACCGACGGCATCCAGTTTGTGGTGTTGGTACTGGGCCTGTTCTCCATCAGCGAAATCCTGTTGTTGCTGGAAAAAACCCACCGTGGCCAGGAAGCCGTGAAAGCCACTGGGCGCATGATGTTCAACGTCAAGGAAGCCGCATCGGTGTTTGTCGTGAACATTCGTTGCGGCGTGCTCGGCTTTATCATGGGTGTCTTGCCGGGTGCCGGCGCGACCTTGGCCAGTGCCGTGGCCTACATGACCGAGAAGCGCATCGCCGGTGCCTCGGGCGAATTCGGTAAAGGTGACAAACGCGGTCTGGCTGCACCGGAAACCGCGATCGGCGCGGCCGCTTGTGGCGCTCTGGTCCCCATGTTGACTCTCGGCGTGCCAGGTTCTGGCACCACCGCAGTGATGATCGGCGCCCTGTCGCTGTACAACATCACCCCCGGCCCGCTGCTGTTCCAACAACAGCCGGACATCGTCTGGGGCCTGATCGCTTCGTTGTTTATCGCCAACGTCATGCTGGTGATCCTCAACATCCCGATGATCCGCATCTTCACGCGCATCCTCGCCGTGCCGAACTGGGCGCTGGTGCCAATCATCGCCATCATCACCGCAATCGGGGTGTACGCGGTTCACGCCACCACCTTCGACCTGTTCCTGATGGTCGGCATCGGCATCTTCGGTTACATCCTGCGCAAGCTCGACTTCCCGCTGTCGCCGGTACTGCTGGGCTTTATCCTCGGTGGCCTGATGGAGCAGAACCTGCGCCGCGCGCTGTCGATCTCCAACGGTGCGCTGGAGATCCTCTGGTCCAGCCCCATCACCTTTGGCGTGTGGGTACTGACGGCAATCATGTTGTTCGTACCGCTGCTGCGTATCTGGCGTAAACGTGCCCAACAGCGTCGTGCCCTGGCCGATGTCTGAGGTCACTTTTAAACAATGGTGGGCAACACCGCTGGTCGGCCTGGCCGGCGGTTACCTGGCCAGCCTTGTCGGCTGGCCTTTGCCGTATATGGTCGGCTCGTTGCTGGCGATTATCCTGGTGCGCTGCCTCACGCCGTGGCAGTTGGCCGAGATTCCCGGCGGGCGCAAATGTGGCCAATGGGTAGTAGGCATTGGCATCGGCCTGCACTTCACGCCGGTGGTGATCGAGCAGGTGATGAGCCACTTCGGCCTGATTTTCTTCGGTGCGCTGATCACCAGCCTGTCGAGCGTGGTCGGTGTGTGGTTGATGCGCCGCAGCGGTGAAGACCGCGCCACCGCGTTTTTCTCCAGCATGCCGGGCGGTTCCGGTGAAATGGTCAACCTCGGCGCCCGCAATGGCGCAGTGCTCAGCCGCGTCGCGGCGGGCCAAAGCCTGCGGGTGCTGGTGGTGGTGCTGTGTGTACCGGCGATCTTCAAGTACTTGCTCGAAGGTGGCACGCCGCAGTTTCACCCCGCGCCGGTAAGTTGGGGTTGGCTGGCGCTGCTGTTTCCGCTGGGTGCGCTGGTGGCCTGGGGCTGGCAGCGTTTACGTCAACCCAACCCGTGGCTGTTCGGGCCGCTGTTGGTCAGCGCGACGGCCAGTGTTGTCTGGGACTTGCATTACGGCCTGCCGGACGGCGGCAGCCAGATCGGCCAATGGCTGATCGGCAGCGGCCTGGGCTGCCACTTCAACCGTCAGTTCTTCCGCCGTGCGCCGTCGTTTATGGGCCGTACCTTGATCGGCACCGCCTTGACCATGGCACTTGCGACATTGGCGGCAGTGGGCTTGAGTGCGCTGACGCAGCTGGACTTGCGCTCACTCACCCTGGGCATGATGCCGGGCGGCATTGCCGAAATGAGCCTCACCGCCGAGACCTTGCAACTGTCGGTGCCTTTGGTAACGGCGATGCAGGTAATGCGTTTGTTGTTTGTGCTGTTTTTGGCCGAGCCGTTGTTCAGGCACTGGAATCGTCAGCCGAACAAGATATAAAGCCAGGCGCAGTTCAAAATGTGGGAGCGGGCTTGCTCGCGAAAGCGGTGTGTCAGTCGATACATTCAGTGACTGGCACTCCCTCTTCGCGAGCAAGCCCGCTCCCACATTTGAATGTGTTTGGCCTTAAATGGGCGGCAATCGCCACTCAATCGGCGTCTCGCCATTCTGCTCAAGAAACTTGTTGGTACGGCCGAAGTGCCCACACCCCAAAAACCCACGATACGCCGACAGCGGCGACGGGTGCACCGACGTCAGCACCAGGTGCTTGGTCGCATCCACCAGCTTTTGCTTGCCTTGCGCATGGGCGCCCCACAACAGGAACACCAGATGCGGCTGGTGCTCGCTGACCACTTCGATCACACGATCAGTAAAGAACTGCCAGCCCTTGCCCGCGTGGGCATTGGCATTCGCGCGCTCCACGGTCATGGTGGTGTTGAGCATCAGCACGCCCTGGTCGGCCCAGCTTTGCAGGCAGCCGTGGCTGGGGATGTCGATGTTCAGGTCACGCTTGAGTTCTTTGTAGATATTGACCAGCGACGGCGGCGTCGGCACGCCCGGTTGTACCGAGAAACACAGGCCATGGGCCTGGCCGGGGCCGTGGTAAGGGTCCTGGCCGAGGATCACCACCTTGACCTTGTCCAACGGCGTTGAGTTGAGCGCGTTGAAAATCAATGGGCCAGGCGGGTAGATCTCTTTGCCGGCGGCATGTTCCTGGCGCAGGAATTCGCGCAGTTCGGCCATGTAGGGCTTGTCGAACTCATCCCGCAGGGCGTGTTTCCAGCTGGGTTCGAGTTTGATACGGTCGCCTTCGGTCATGGTCTGTTCATCGTGTAAAAAAAGAATGGGCGAACCCTAGGAAAGCCGACCCCGCTTGTCAATTGATCTGACACATCATCGGCACTTTCCCACGGAGCGATCATACTGATCTCTCACTGTCTCGATTGAGGTCACAATGAACCTGCACTTCGAAGAGCTGACCGGCAGCGACGGTGCCCGCCTCGGCATCGCTAGCCTGGACGCGGAAAAATCCCTCAACGCGCTGTCCCTGCCCATGATTCTGGCCTTGGACGAACGCCTGGAGGCCTGGGCCAAAGACCCGAATATCGTGTGTGTGCTGCTGCGCGGCAATGGGCCAAAAGCCTTTTGCGCCGGTGGCGAAGTCCGCAGCCTTGCCCAGGCCTGCCGTGAGCAGCCCGGCGTCGTGCCAGCGCTGGCCGCGCAGTTCTTCGCCGCTGAGTACCGCCTCGACTACCGCCTGCACACCTACCCCAAACCGCTCATCTGCTGGGGCCACGGCTATGTGCTGGGCGGCGGTATGGGCCTGCTGCAGAGCGCTTCGGTGCGCATCGTCACACCGAGCAGCAGCCTGGCCATGCCCGAGATCAGCATAGGGTTGTACCCGGATGTGGGGGCCAGTGGGTTCCTGTCGCGGTTACCGGGCAAGCTGGGGTTATTTCTTGGCCTCACCGGCGCCCATATCAACGGCCGTGATGCGCTGGACCTGGGCCTGGCCGACCGTTTCCTGCGCGATGACCAGCAGGAAGCGTTGATAGACGGCCTGCTGCAACTGAACTGGCAGGAACAAACCGCGATGCAGCTCAACAGCCTGCTCAAGGCACTCGCCCAGGAAGCCGTCGGCCAGCAACCCGAAGCGCAATGGCTGCCCCGCCGTGCGCAGATCGATGAGTGGCTGGATGTGGGTGATGTGCGCTGTGCCTGGCGTGCCTTGAGCCTGTTACGCGAACATGCCGACCCGCTGTTCAGCCGCGCCGGCAAAAACCTGAGTGAAGGCTGCCCGCTGACTGCTCATTTGGTGTGGGAGCAGATCCAGCGAGCGCGGCACCTGTCCTTGGCCGAAGTGTTTCAGATGGAATACACCCTGAGCCTCAATTGCTGCCGTCACCCGGAGTTTGCCGAAGGTGTGCGGGCGCGCTTGATCGATAAGGACCAGACGCCCCATTGGCATTGGCCGGATGTCAACAGCGTGCCGGACGCTGTGGTGCAGGCGCACTTCGCCAAAGCGTGGGATGGCAGGCACCCGCTGGCAGACTTGTCCGACTATTGACAGGCGATCAATTCAGCCGCCGGACGGTAAATGAGCAATTATCCGGCTGGCTGTCCTGGCAGATATAAACAGGCTGCCCCAACGGATCAACGGTGGCTTGCCAATACAAGGTCGAGGTCAGCGACATCGTATTGAGTTTTCCCGGCACGCCGTACCGCAACGCGACCACCCCACCGCTGCCCATACGGTATACACACTTTTCCAGGAAGCCGTTTTGCCGCTCCTGCCCTTTGCCCGGCGTAAAGAGCGCACCCACAAAACGGTCGGCAAAATCACTTAAGCCGACATTGGGGCTCTGCCACAGCGCACTCCCACTCTCGGCCTGGAAGTGGCCGTCCATATACTTGACCGACTCGGCATAAGGGCACCCCTGCTCGGCCTTGGCCTGTGCAATACCCATGGCTATCACAAACCATAAACATACCAATCGCTTGATCATAAGACGTTCCATTAACCCACTGATACCAACGGCACGCACAACGGCGTACCGGCAGTGAAGTACAACTGAAACCCCGAAGATAGCTGTTAATTCTGACAGTATGGATAAACGGTACACATAAAAAAAAAAAGCGGCGCTTGGCGCGCCGCTTGAAGTCATTGCCCGCTATCGATGGCCACCGCGGCCACCGCCATGATCGCCGCCCGGGCCCCGCCCGCCGTTGCCCCAATGCCCGCCTCCCCAGCCCTGGTTCGGGTAAGGCCGGTAACCGGGCCGTGGGTAATAACGCGGCGCCGGCTGGTAATAGCGCGGCGCCGAGTAATAGCGCGGCGGCGGCGCATAGTAGCCGCGCCCGTACAGGTAGGTGGGGCCGCCGTAATAATAAGCTGGCGCCGGTGCGGTGTAGACCTCGGAGCGGTAGTAAGTGGCACCGCCATCGTAATAGGGCACACACGCAGAAAGGGTCAGGCCGAATAAAGCACTAAGCAGCAGTCGTCGATACATGGCGGCCTCCTGGACCGCTGGGGAGCACCTCCAGCGACGCTGAAGGGCGGCATTCGTCTTTCAATGAATGACGAAATATCTGACATCAAAAACCGAATCTGGTGCGTTTTTGACACAGCTTGAAATACCTGTTTCAGACGAGATGAACGCCTCATTGCAGTGCGATGGCGCACCAGCACAACGCACTTCAGCGTCACAACGCACACCCACCCCATGCAAACCTGCGTCCTACAGGCCCGCCGAGTACTTGGCACGACTCTCGCTTTAGCAAGCCTGTGCAGGATTCATCACAGGTTCGCGGCACCACAATTTGCAATGGCCGACTAGGGTTCCGGCTCGCTTGAAAAGCGAGTGGCTGGTCCGAGAGTTGGCGACCTCCAGTTGAGGTTACACGGCGGGATAAAAGCCCGGGAGACAAGCCACCGTTCACGGTGCCGCGTTGCTCCTGCTCGCCCATGTTCAACTGGAGAAGCCCCATGCCCGCAATCCGTTTACCCGCCCTGCTCGCCGCCGCCTTCGCCGCCGTGCTGAGCTTTCAAACCCAAGCTGCTGCCAAAGACCACTTCAGTGTGTGCTGGACGATCTATGCCGGCTGGATGCCGTGGGAATACGCCGGCAGCCAAGGCATCCTCGACAAGTGGGCCAGCAAGTACGGCATCAAGATCGACATGGTGCAGCTCAATGACTATGTCGAGTCCATCAACCAATACACCGCCGGCCAGTTCGACGGCTGCACCATGACCAACATGGACGCCCTGACCATTCCCGCCGCCGGTGGTGTGGACAGCACTGCGCTGGTGGTCAGCGACTTCTCCAATGGCAACGATGGCGTGGTGATCAAGGGCACCGGCAAGACCGTGGCCGACCTCAAGGGCATGAACGTCAACCTGGTGGAACTCTCGGTCTCCCACTACCTGCTGGCCCGCGCGCTGGAGTCGGCCGACCTCACCGAAAAAGACCTCAAAGTGGTCAACACCTCCGACGCCGACATCGCTGCGGCCTTCAACACCGACCAGGTACAAGCCGTGACCACCTGGAACCCGATGCTCTCCGAGATCAAGGCCAAACCGGGCGTCACCCAAGTGTTCGACTCCAGCAAAGTGCCCGGCGAAATCATGGACATGATGGTGGTCAACACCCAAACCCTCAAAGACAACCCGGCCCTGGGCAAAGCGCTGACCGGCGCGTGGTTTGAAGTCGTCGCGCTGATGAACGCCAAAAACGCTGCCAGCACCGAGGCGCTTGGGCATATGGCCAAAGCCTCGGGCACCGACCTCAAGGGTTTCCAGGCGCAACTGGACACCACCAAGCTGTTCGCCACGCCCAAGGAAGCCCTGGCCTTCGCCACCAGCGCGCAATTGCCTGCCACCATGCGCAAGGTCGCCGAGTTCTCGTTTGAACACGGCCTGCTCGGCGAAGGCGCCAAGGACACCAACGCCGTGGGCATGAGCTTCGCCAATGGCATAACCAGCGGCGACACCACCAACCTCAAGCTGCATTTCGACCCCAGCTACGTGCAGATGGCCGCCGACGGCACGCTGTAAGAGGACCCGGCCATGCGCCTGATCAACCGTCACCCGGAACGCTCCAGCCGCCTGCTGTTGGTGCTTCTGCCGTTCGCCCTGCTGCTGTTCGCCTACTTTGTGGGCTCGGCCGAGCGCCTGGCGGATAACCCCAATGACAAGCTGCTGCCCAGCGCCCTGCAGATGGGCGACGCGGTTAAACGCCTGGCGTTCAGTGCCGATACGCGCACCGGTGAATACGTGCTGTGGCAAGACAGCGCCTCCAGCCTGCGCCGCCTGGCCATCGGTTTAGGCATCAGTGCCCTCGCCGGCCTGTGCCTGGGGATTGCCGCCGGTACGCTGCCGCTGTTTGGCGCGCCGTTGTCGCCCCTGCTCACGGTGCTGTCAATGGTGCCGCCTTTGGCGATATTGCCGATTCTGTTCATCGTGTTCGGCCTGGGCGAACTGTCCAAGGTGATGCTGATTGTCATCGGTATCACCCCGGCGCTGGCCCGTGACCTGGAGCAACGCGCGCGGGAAATCCCCGTGGAGCTGCTGGTCAAGGCGCAAACCCTCGGCGCGTCCACCTGGACCTTGATGCTGCGCGTGGTGCTGCCGCAATTGCTGCCGCGCCTGCTGATCTCGCTGCGGCTGATGCTCGGCTCGGCGTGGTTGTTCCTGATCGCCGCCGAAGCCATCGCCTCCACCGACGGCCTCGGCTACCGGATCTTCCTGGTGCGCCGCTACCTGGCGATGGACGTGATTGTGCCCTACGTGGTGTGGATCACCCTGCTCGCCTGGCTGATGGACTGGGGCCTCAAAACCCTCACGCGGCGTGCGTTCCCCTGGTACGAAGGAGCGCGGGCATGAGCTTTATCAGCGTCAACAATGTGTGGCAGCGCTATGGCGAACAGGTGGTGCTGGAAGGGCTCAACCTGCACGTCGATGAAGGCGAATTCTGCACACTGGTGGGCACCTCCGGCTGCGGCAAATCGACCTTCCTGCGCTTGTTGCTGGGCCAGGAAACCGCGAGCAAGGGCCAGATCCTGCTGGACGGCCAACCCCTTGCCGGCGAGCCGGATGCCAGCCGTGGCGTGGTGTTCCAGCGTTACTCGGTGTTCCCGCATCTGACTGTGCTGGACAACGTTGCGCTGGGCCTTGAGCTACCGCGCTCACGCTTGCTGGGTCGGCTGTTCGGCAAAGCCAAACAAGAGGCACGGGAACAGGCCGCCGCCCTGCTGCAAAAAGTCGGCCTCGGCCACGCACTGGACAAATACCCGGCGCAGCTCTCCGGCGGCATGCAACAACGCCTGGCCATCGCCCAGGCCCTGATCATGAAACCGCGCGTATTGCTGCTGGACGAACCCTTCGGCGCCCTCGACCCGGGCATTCGCAAAGACATGCATCAGCTGTTGCTGGCGCTGTGGCGCGAAACCCGGCTGACCGTGTTCATGGTCACCCACGACCTCAGCGAAGGCTTCAGCCTCGGCACGCGCTTGCTGGTGTTCGACAAAGTCCGCGTCGACCCACACGCCCCCGGCGCCTATGGCGCGCGCATCACCTACGACATCCCTTTGAACAGCGAGCGCCGCAAAGCGCTGGCCGCCGAACTTGGAGCGACTGCCAAATGACCGATTCCATTCAACTGTTTCCCCCCTTCGCCGAAGAAATGCTACCCGGCGGCGGCCACCGCTCCTTTGTGCTCAAGCGCGGCCAACTGCTGCGCCTCACGGATATTCGCGGCGGCGCCAACGTCAGCCTGACCTTGCTCAATGCCAATGAAAAAGCCGAGCGCTTGAGCCTGCCCGACAGCCTCAAATGCCAACACACCGCCAAGCTCACCCGCGGCCACTGCCTGTACTCGGACATGGGTCGCGTACTGGCCGCCATCACCGCCGACACCTGTGGCTGGAGTGACAGCATCGGCGGCGTGCTGTGCGCCGCCGAGGTCGCTGAAAAGTACGGCCAGGGCCGTTATCAGGAACTGCGCAACGGCTTCTTCCGCAACGGCACCGACAACCTGCTGGTGGAATTGGGCAAGTGGGGGTTGGGGCTTTGCGACCTGTTGATGACCCTCAACCTGTTCAGCCGAGTCAGCGTTGACGAAAGCGGCGGCCTGCACTTTGTGCCGGGCAATTCCAGGGCGGGTGACTACATCGAACTCTACGCGCCGATGGACACACTGGTGGTGCTGACCGCGCTGCAACACCCGATGGACCCCAACCCGAACTACGCGCCGCAACCGCTGAAACTCAGCTGGATGAACGCCGATTCCAGCGTCGCCGAACACTGCCGTACGTCGCGCCCGGAAAACGAGCGCGGCTTTATCAACACCGACCGCCTGTTCGCCTGAGGAGCTGCCATGTCAATCGCGCTGAAACAACCCGAGGCCGCCGTGTACCGCGCCACCATTCCTGCCGGCGAGCCGTGGCTGATGGAGGTCAAGGCCGGGCAAACCCTGCGCATCCTCGACCTGGAGGGCAACCAGGCCGTCGACACGCTGTTCTACAGCTGCAAAAACCCCAAGGAACGCTACGACGTACAGCGCACATTACGTCGGCAAAACCGCGTGTACCTGGGCACCGGCAGCGTGCTGTATTCCAACCTTGGCCAGCCGATGCTGACCATCGTCGACGACACTTGCGGGCGCCATGACACCCTCGGCGGCGCCTGCGCCCAAGAGAGCAACACCGTGCGCTACGCCCTGGAAAAACGCTACATGCACAGCTGCCGCGACAACTACCTGCGCGCCTGCGCCCATGACGGTCGACTGGGCAAAGGCGACATCGGGCCGAACATCAATTTCTTCATGAATGTGCCAGTCACCGCCGACGGCGGGCTGACCTTTGAAGACGGCATTTCCGCGCCCGGCAAGTACGTCGACCTGCGCGCAGAGATGGACGTGATCGTGCTGATCTCCAACTGCCCGCAATTGAACAACCCGTGCAATGGCTACAACCCGACCCCTGCGGAGTTACTGGTATGGAACTGAAAATGAAACACCTGCGCCGTTGGCTCTTCGCCCTGTGCCAGGCCCGAGCCGGGCAATGCATCCGAAAACACTGACGTTCAAATGTGGGAGCGGGCTTGCTCGCGAATGCGGTGGGTCAGCCAGTGCATCTGTAACTGACACTACGCCTTCGCGAGCAAGCCCGCTCCCACACTTGGATCTTCATTGCTTTCAGAATTAGCACTGCGGACGACCGCAGTCGCTCCCCCACTTTGCGGGACGGCCCGCAGGGTTTTGCCATGTTCGAAAAACTCTTGATCGCCAACCGTGGCGCCATCGCCTGCCGCATCCTGCGCACCTTGCGCGAGCTGCAGGTCAAAGGCATCGCCGTGTACGCCGAAGCCGACGCAGCCAGCCTGCATATTCAACAAGCCGACGAAGCCTACAGCCTCGGTGATGGCGCGGCGGCAGCGACCTACCTGGTAGTGGAAAAAATACTTGCCACCGCCAAGGCCTGTGGCGCCAAGGCGATTCATCCCGGCTACGGGTTTCTCTCAGAGAACGCCGCCTTTGCCCAAGCCTGTGAAGATGCGGGTATCGCCTTCGTCGGCCCTACACCCGAACAGCTGCGTGTATTCGGCCTCAAGCACACCGCGCGGGCCTTGGCCAAGCATCATCAAATTCCATTATTGGAAGGCACCGAGCTGCTCGACAGCCTCGATACCGCGTTGCTGGCAGCCGAAACTGTGGGCTATCCGGTCATGCTCAAAAGCACCGCAGGCGGCGGCGGTATAGGCATGCGTGTGTGCCGCAATGCAACCGAGTTGAGCGAGTCATTTGAGGCAGTCAAACGCCTGGGGCAAAACAACTTCAGCGACGCCGGTGTGTTTATCGAGAAATACATCGAGCACGCCCGCCACCTGGAAGTGCAGGTATTCGGCGACGGCTTGGGCGAAGTCATCGCCCTTGGCGTGCGCGACTGCTCCGTGCAACGGCGCAACCAGAAAGTGCTCGAAGAAACACCTGCGCCGAACCTGCCCGACGGCATGGCGCAGGCCTTGTGCACGGCGGCCATCACCCTGGCCAAGGCCGTCAACTACCGCAGCGCCGGCACCGTGGAGTTTATCTTTGACAGCGCTGATGGCCGCTTCTACTTCCTCGAAGTGAACACGCGCCTGCAGGTAGAACACGGCGTCACCGAACAAGTCTGGGGCGTCGACCTGGTGCGCTGGATGGTGCAATTGGCGGCCGGTGAATTACCCGCGTTGAGCGAGTTGAAGCTGCGCCCTCAGGGCCACGCGATTCAGGCGCGGCTGTACGCGGAAGACCCAGGCAAGGACTTCCAGCCGAGCCCAGGCCTGTTGACCCGAGTGGACTTCCCGACGGCTGAAGGTTTGCGGATCGACACCTGGGTGCAAGCCGGTTGTGAGATCCCGCCCTACTTCGACCCGATGATCGCCAAGCTCATCAGCTGGGCGCCGACCCGCGAACAGGCGCGTCTGAATCTGCATCAGGCCTTGAGCGACAGCCAGCTCTACGGCGTGGAAACCAACCGCGATTACCTGCGCCAAATCCTGCTGGCCCCGCCGTTTGCCAGCGGCCGCCCGTGGACGCGTTGCCTGGAAGGCCTGGTCTACAACGCCAGCACCTTCGAAGTGCTCAGCGCCGGCACCCAAACCAGTGTGCAGGACTACCCCGGCCGCCTCGGCTACTGGGCCGTCGGCGTGCCGCCCTCCGGGCCGATGGACAGCCGCGCGCTGCGCTTGGGCAATCGCCTGCTGGGCAATGATGACGGCGCGGCGGCGCTGGAAATCACCATGAACGGGCCGCGGCTGCGCTTCAACTGCACGGCGGTTGTCGCCGTTACCGGTGCAGCCATCACGCTGTTGCTGAATGACCAGCCGGTGTCGATGAACACCGCGCTGTTGGTTGAAGCAGGCTCGACGTTGAGCCTTGGCACTATTGCTGGAGCAGGTGCGCGCAGCTACCTGTGCCTGCGCGGTGGGTTGCAAGTGCCGGATTACCTGGGCAGCAAAAGCACCTTCACCCTCGGCCAGTTTGGTGGGCACGCCGGGCGCGCTTTACGCACGGGCGATGTGTTGCACTTACTGCCACTGACAGACGTCAGCAACGGGCAGCAATTGATGACTGAAACGCTGCCTGAAGTCCGTACGCTACGGGTGATTTATGGCCCGCATGGTGCGCCGGAATACTTCCTGCCTGAGTACATCGACACCTTCTTCGCCACCCAATGGGAAGTGCACTTCAACTCCAGCCGCACCGGCGTGCGGTTAATCGGGCCGAAGCCTTTGTGGGCGCGCACGGACGGTGGCGAAGCGGGGCTGCATCCGTCGAATATCCATGACAACCCCTATGCCATCGGTGCGGTGGATTTTACTGGGGACATGCCAGTGATCCTGGGGCCGGATGGGCCGAGTCTGGGTGGGTTTGTGTGCCCGGTGACGGTGATCGAGGCCGACCTTTGGCAACTGGGGCAACTCAAGGCGGGTGACAAGCTGCGGTTCGAACCCGTGAACCTCAAAACCGCCCGCGACCTCGCCCTGAAATGGGATCAAATGTGGGAGCCGGGCTTGCTCGCGAACGCGGTGCAACAGTCGCCAGATGGGTTGAATGACACACCGTATTCGCGAGCAAGCCCGCTCCCACATTTGATCGAGTCGCCTGTGGTATTGCATGTAGGCCATGATGACACCCGCCTCATCGCCCGCCTCGCCGGCGACACTCACCTGCTGCTGGAAATCGGCGCGCCCGAACTGGACCTGGTGCTGCGCTTTCGTGCCCACGCCCTCATGCAAGCTTTGGAAACTCTCGCCCTGCCAGGTGTCGTCGATCTGACCCCAGGCATCCGTTCCCTGCAAATCCACTACCACCCCGAACAACTGCCGCTGGCCGATTTGCTGCCACTGATCACCACGCAATGGGCTGCCGTGTGCGCCACCCCCAACCTGCAAGTGCCCTCGCGCATCGTGCACTTGCCGCTGTCGTGGGATGACCCGGCGTGCCAGTTGGCGATCGAAAAATACATGACCACCGTGCGCAAGGATGCGCCGTGGTGCCCGAGCAACCTGGAGTTTATCCGTCGCATCAACGACCTGGCCAACCTCGACGAAGTACGCCACACGGTGTTCGATGCCAGCTACCTGGTGATGGGCCTGGGTGACGTCTACCTCGGCGCCCCGGTGGCCACACCGCTGGACCCGCGCCACCGTCTGGTGACCACCAAATACAACCCGGCGCGCACCTGGACCGCCGAGAATTCGGTGGGCATTGGCGGCGCTTATTTGTGCGTGTACGGCATGGAAGGCCCAGGCGGTTATCAGTTTGTGGGGCGCACCTTGCAGATGTGGAACCGCTACCGGGAAGTCGCGGCGTTTGATGGCAAGCCGTGGTTGTTGCGGTTCTTTGACCAGATCCGCTTTTACCCGGTGACGGCTGATGAGCTGGTGCAGATCCGGCGCGATTTTCCGCTGGGTCGATTTGAATTGAGCATCGAGCACAGCCAGCTGAACCTCGCGGAGTATCAGGACTTCCTCGCGCGCGAAGCCGCAAGCATTGGCGCGTTTCGTGAGCATCAGCAGCACGCCTTCAATGCCGAGCGTGAGCGCTGGATTGCCAGTGGCCAGGCGCATTTCGACAGTGAAGAACTCGCGGCGCCACAGGGTGCAGACACGCCGTTGCAGGCCAACCAAATCAGTGTCGACAGCCCTATCGCCGGCAACCTCTGGCAAGTCCAGGTGGCTGCGGGTGAGCAGGTGTCGGCTGGCGATGTGCTGGTGATTCTGGAGTCGATGAAAATGGAAATCCCGGTGGTCGCGCCGTTCGCCGGCACGGTACGTGAGATCCCGGTGCAACCCGGCAGCGGCATCGGCGCCGGGCAACGGGTGGTGGTGCTCGAACGTGACTGACTCTTCTATTTCTACAGGCGGACAAGCCATGAACCTGCAACTGGACAACCTGCGCAATGCCTACCTGAGCGGCGACACCACGCCCCGTGAAGTGCTGCTGCACCTGCGCGAAAAAGCCGCGCATTTGCACCCCGACTATCACCTGTTCATCCACCTGCTGACCGAGGCGGAACTGGAGCCGTACCTGGCCGCATTGGACGCGCGCGACCCAGCCCAATTGCCGTTGTTCGGCGTGCCGTTTGCGATCAAGGACAACATCGATTTGGCCGGCATCCCCACCACCGCCGCGTGCCCGGCGTTCGCCTATGTGCCGCAACGCAGCGCGACCATTGTCGAGCAGTTGATCGCATTGGGCGCGGTGCCAGTGGGCAAGACCAACCTCGACCAGTTCGCCACCGGCCTCAATGGTAGCCGCTCGCCGTATGGCGCGTGCCCCAACAGCGTGTTGCCCGAGTATCCGTCGGGCGGCTCCAGTGCCGGGTCGTCGCTGGCCGTCGCGTTGGGTGTCGCAAGTTTTGCCCTGGGCACCGACACCGCCGGTTCCGGGCGGGTGCCGGCGGCGCTGAATAACCTGGTGGGGCTCAAGGCGAGTAAAGGCTTGATCTCCACAGCCGGCGTGGTACCGGCGTGCCGTACGCTGGATTGCGTCACCACCTTTACCCGCACCGCGCGCGAGGCCAGCCAGTTACTGGCGCTGACTGCCAGGCTCGATCCGTTGGATGCGTACAGCCGAGCGAACCCGGCGTGGAATGATGCGTCGGCGTTTGGCGCACCCCGCGCATTTCGCTTTGGCGTGCCGCGCGAGCAGGACCTGGAGTACTTCGGTTGCGAGCAAGGCCCGCAGTTGTTTGCGCAGGCCATCGACCGTTTGACGACGCTGGGTGGCGAGCCTGTAACGCTGGACCTGTCGCCGTTCCTGGAAGCGGCGCGCCTGCTCTACGAAGGGCCGTGGGTAGCCGAACGCTACAGCGTGGCCGGCGGACTGATGGAGCAGAACCCCGAGGCGGTGCTGCCGGTGATTCGTGCGGTGCTGGCCAAAGCGCCGGCGGTGAGCGGCGTAGAAGCCTTCCGCGCGCAGTACCGCCTGCAAGCCTTGAAAGCGCAGTGCGATAGCTTACTCGAAGGGCTCGACTGCGTGCTGACGCCGACCATCGGCCGCCCGGTGACGCTGGAAGAACTGCGCGCCGAACCGGTGTTGCGCAATGCCGAACTGGGCTATTACACGAACTTCATGAACCTGCTGGATTACGCCGCCGTCGCCGTGCCCAGCGGCTTTATGCACAACGGTTTACCTTGGGGTGTGACGCTGTTTGGCCGAGCTTTCACCGACCAATACCTGCTGGGCGTGGCGGATGCGTTGCAGCGCCAGCACGATACGTCGCTGCCTGTGCCTGTGGGTAACGCGGGTCATGACGTCACGCGGCTGGTGGTGTGCGGCGCGCATCTACAAGGGTTGGCACTTAATGGTCAATTAGTGCGCCGTGGTGCGCGCCTGCTGGAGCGCACCCACAGCTCGGCCGACTATCAACTGTTCGCGCTGGCCGGTGGGCCGCCCTATCGCCCCGGCATGCTGCGGGTGAGCGAAGGCGGTGTGGCCATTGAGGTGGAAGTGTGGGAGCTGCCGAGCCGCGAATTGGGCTCATTTCTCACTGGCATCCCCGCGCCTTTGGGCCTGGGCAAGGTGCAACTGGCCGACGGGCGCTGGGAAACCGGCTTCATTTGCGAGCCCTACGGCTTGACCGGCGCCGTGGACATCAGCCACTTCGGCGGCTGGCGCGGCTACCTGCGCAGCTTGCAATAGTAGGGCGGGGCTGTATCGTGCAGGGAATTGCGCGATACAGCCCGAATGCCATGACCACACCCACCCTTTGCCCTGCCTGCGGTGCCCGCAACGACTGCACCCTGGCCGACCCACGCACCGCCGACCAAGCCTGTTGGTGCTACAGCGTCACCATCGACCCGGCGGTGCTCGAAGCGCTGCCCGATGAATTGCGCAATAAAGCCTGCCTGTGCCCACGCTGTGCGCAGGTAGATGCGCAATTGCGTGGGGCTGAACAGCCGTAATGCGCGTTGATCGTTTCCTCAGCAACCTGCCGCGTTTCAATCGTAAGCAAGTGCGTGTGCTGCTGGTTGAGCGACGGGTGACGGTCGATGGCGTGGCCGTCAGCGATCCGCACCATGAAGTGCGAGCGTTCAGCCGCGTGTGTGTCGATGACGAGGTACTGCAAGCCGGCAAACCGGCGCGTTATTTCATGCTGCACAAACCCCAAGGCTGCGTGAGCGCTACCGCCGATCCGGTGCATCCCACCGTGCTTGATTGGCTGAGAGAACCGGACAAGCATGAGCTGCACATCGCCGGCCGTCTGGATTTCAACACCACCGGGCTGATGCTGATCACCAACGACGGCCAATGGTCGCGGCGCCTGACCCAACCCCAGACCAAACTGCCCAAGGTTTATCTCGTTGAAACCGAGCAGGACATTGGTCCTGAGTATGCAGTGACCTTTGCTGCAGGCCTGTATTTCGCCTTTGAAGATCTCACCACCCAGCCCGCCGAACTTGAGCTACTCGGCCCAAGGTCCGCACGCCTGAGCATTATCGAAGGCCGCTACCACCAAGTGAAGCGCATGTTCGGGCACTTTGATAACAAGGTGATCGGCCTGCACCGTGAGCGGATGGGGCCTTTGGTGCTGGATACCACCCTTGCGCCGGGCGAATATCGGGAACTGGCCGACGAAGAAATCCGACAGGTCTGACGACCGTTCGGCCGGTGATGGCAAAAAACCAGCTTGGCACCTTGCGAGCTGGCGTCTGTGCTGCTTGAATCAAGACGTCAGCCAAATTATGACTGGCGAGTCGCCCCATAACCTCCAAGAAACACCTTGCCCCGCCCGCGCTTGATCTACGGGTCTTCCAGGCAAACAGCCCGCCATAACAACACCCGTCGGCCAGCCGTATCCGGACCGACATGGGCCTCATATTCCAGGCGTATGCCTACCTGTCATAAAGCTCGTGCAGAGTGATCTGCGCGCCCTACCCGCTTGCCAGGAGTCTAACGACATGAGGCCAGAAATCGCTGTGTTGGATATACAGGGTCAGTATCGGGTTTACACGGAGTTCTATCGCGCGGACGTTGCTGCAAAGACCATCATCCTGGTCAACGGCTCCATGGCCACCACGGCATCCTTCGCTCAAACCGTGAAAAGCCTGTACCCGCAGTTCAACGTGGTTTTGTACGACCAGCCCTACGCTGGCCGCTCCAAAATCCATAACCGTCATGAGCACATGCTGACCAAGGAAGTCGAAGGCCAGATCCTGCTGGAACTCATCGACCACTTCGGCGCCGAACACGTGCTGTCGTTCTCCTGGGGTGGTGCCGCAGCCCTGGTCGCCCTCGCCCACCGGCCACGCCGCGTGGAGAAGGCCGTGATCAGCTCGTTCTCGCCGGTGATCAACACCCCCATGCGCGACTACCTCGAACGCGGCGTCGACTACTTGGGCAATCTGGATCGCCACAGCGTCGGCCACCTGGTCAACAGCACCATCGGCAAACACCTGCCGTCACTGTTCAAGCGCTTCAACTACAAGCATGTGAGCGGCCTGGCCGAGCATGAATACGGGCAGATGCACTTCCACATCAGCCATGTGCTCAACAGTGACCGGCTGTGCTACCTCAAGGCCGCCAGGCAGATCGACATTCCGGTGCTGTTTTTGAATGGCGAATGGGATGAGTACACCAGCGCCGAGGATGCCAAGCTGTTTGGCCAACACGTGGCCAACAGCAGCTTCAGCACCATCCAGGCGACCGGGCATTTTCTGGACATGGAACACAAGGCGGCCTGCAGGGATAGCCGGGATGCGGTGGTGGGCTTTTTGAAACCAGAACGCCAGGTGAGCCGGTTGCGTTATCACCAGGGCCAGACGCAGCATGCGTTTGCGATTTGAAAGGCGGCTTACTGTGGCGAGCAAGCTTGCTTGCGCTGGGGTGCGAAGCGGCCCCACAATTTTGGGAGCGCTTCGCACTCCAGCGGGAGCAAGCTCCCTCGCCACAGGTAACTCACACATTTTTCGAAGAAAAACTTCAAATCCCGGCGAACATCTGGTACAAAGTCAGCCGCTCTGAGCGGGTATAGTTTAATGGTAGAACAGTAGCTTCCCAAGCTTCCGACGAGGGTTCGATTCCCTCTACCCGCTCCACTCAGATTTTGGTCTTGCGTCAGGTTGGTTCTGGCGGGAGATGCATAAAAAAACCGGCCCTTGGTGGCCGGTTTTTTTATGTTCTAAATTTGGCTTCATGCCTGAGCGACCTGTTCCGATGCAGGGTATCTGGCTCCCCTTCCCCTTGGTATGTGCGGCCTGGGAAGGCAAGCCTGTTGCAGGGGGTGAAAAACCTACGCGGCGCGGTCGACGCGGTCTTGCGCCGCTTCTACCAGCATCAGCCCCAGTTCGATCATTTGCTGAATGGCCAAGGCCAGGTAGCGATGCTGAGAAGGCAGGCTTTCGGCGAACTCGGTGGTCATGGCACCGGCGCCAGCAATGGTTTCGTAGGCGTTGGCGAGCAAGGCTTCGGTGTTGGCTTCAGGGCGAACGCTGAATAGGGTCGCGGTTGGGTTGCAAGAGTCAGTACACATCTGTTGATCCTCGATAAGGACCACCTTCCAGAGCTACTAAACAATGGGTGGCGGCTGTATGCAGGTTAGTAGACCGGCGGATCAACGAAACCGGCGCACCCGAAAGTGCCCTGCGTACAGCCACCATTGAGAACAGACATCGAAATGCCTGACTGATAGGACAGCCATACGCCGTTGATCAAATCGAGCTACTAAACCCGACCGCTGATGGGCAGCGGCAAACGAACCTTAAAGCGCTCGTCCAAGGCGTACAACTCAGACGATTCTGAGTGTTGTGTAGGCAATAACGCAACATTCAGGACCGCTGTACCGTTCTCCTTCAGACCGTAAATTCTGGCAATAGGAAAACCCTGAAGAAGGTTTGAAACCGGCACGCCCTCGCATCACTCTCCCCAGCCTTCGACACAGTCATGTCGCTTGCCAACCCGTATCCAAGTAGATACAGTGAAACTCTGTGAGGCCCCGTGCGTTATTCGATCCAGCAAACCCAAGCCTTCACTCACTGGTGCTCGGCAATCCGCGATCTGCGAGCAAAAATCACCATTGCTCGACGTATCGAGCGAGCCAGTGTGGGAAACCTGGGTGATTTCAAGATGCTGGGCGGCGGTATTTCAGAGATGCGGATAGACGTTGGTGCGGGTTATCGCGTTTATTTCACCCTGCGCGGCAGGGAGGTCGTCATCTTGCTGGCAGGTGGCGACAAGTCATCACAAGAGGCCGATATCCGGCGGGCAAAGCAATTAGCAAAGGAGGTTTGAGCATGACTCAAACACTGACGACATTTGATATGGCCGAGCTGCTCGACAGTGATGAGGCCATCAGCGAATACCTTTCTCAGGTGCTGGCAGACGGTGATAACGAGGAGTTTCTTCGAGCATTAGGCTACGTCGCCAAAGCCCGTGGCATGACAAAGATCGCCACTGATGCGGGTGTAGGCCGCGAGAGCTTGTACAAGGCATTTGCCCCAGGCGCCAAACCGCGTTTTGAAACGGTTCTGAAGGTGCTTCACTCACTGGGCATTGATCTGCTGGCTCGGCCTGGGCATTCCAGCAGTCACTCGATTGCCTGAGGCGCACACCACCAAACACCACCGGCGCCAGCGCGCCGCCGCCGATTGTGCCGGTGTAGAACACCGCAAATGCTTGCTCGCGTTTTCCCGTCGCCGCCAGGTCCGGCATGGCGCCGCACAGCACTGAAGAAGTGCCATTGAGCATCAGGCCCAGTAGCGGCAGCATCACCATCAGGCCATTCAGCGGCAGGTACACGGCGGCTATGATCAGCAGCGCCGTGCTGGTTAGAGGTTTCTCGGGCAGGCACAGCGATTGTGTCGGTCATGAGGCTTGGATCAACTCAGGTTTAAGAGGCTTCCAGCCAGTCAGGGCGATCAACAACGTCAGCAGTTGAAAACCGATGATCAGCGCTACACACCCTGCCCAGCCCCAGCGCTCCCACATCAATGCGGGAACGATGGCACCACAACTGCCACCCAGGTAATAGCACGTGAGGTAAACGCCCACGGCACCCGCCTTGTTACCCTGCGCAGTGGCGCTGATAAATGCATTGGCGGCGGCCTGGGCGAGAAAGACCCCAGTCGAACTGAGCGCCAGGCCCACCACGATGCACCACAGCGACGGGGCCAGGGTCAGTGCCGAGCCACTGATGCCCAGCACGGCAGCCACAGCCAGCAGCTCGGCGTGGGGCCGGGCTTTGCTGAGGCGACCGGCGATCGGGATCACGATCAAGGCCAGCAGAAACACCATGTACAGCGTGCCCAAGGCCGCAGGCCCGAGGTTGAAAGGCGGTAGGCCAAGGTACAGGCCCGCGTAGGTAAATGCCGCAACCTGGGAGAACAACACACAAAACCCTACGGCGTAGGCAGCCACCAATGGCTTGCGAAAAATGCCTGACGAAGAAGCCTTGACCGGTGCGACTCGCGGCCGGTTATCGGGCAGCAAAAACTGAATGAACCCACCGACCATCAAGCTCAACACGGCCAACAATTCGAAGGCCTCGCGCCAGCCGACATATTCGGTCGTCACGCCGGTGATGAAGCGCCCGGCGAACCCGCCCAGCACGGTGCCTGCCACATAGAGGCTGGTGACTTCGGTCACCGTGGCGCCGCGCCAACGGTCGCCGATGTAAGCCACGCTGGTGGCAAATACCACCGGGATCAACATGCCTTCCACAAAACGCCACACCAGCACTTCGGCAAAGCTGCCGGCGTAGGCGGTCATCAGCGCGGGCAGCGCCAGCAACAGCGCGGCCACGGAAATGACCGTGCGTTGCTCAAAGCGCGCGGTCAGCCGGCTGACAAACGGCGCGGTCATCGCCACGGCCAGGGTGGTAATTGTGATACTCCAGCCCGCCGCCTTGGCGCTGATATGAAACTGTGCGGCGAAGGTGGTCAGGATGCTCTGCGTGGCATACAGGTTAAGAAACGCCGCGCAGCCACACAGGAACAGGGCAAGGCGGGCACAATGCAGGCGCGGTTTCATGAAACCTCTCGTTTTATTTTGTGAGGTCTTTATAGAATGGCCAGCAGGTCTTAAACCAATACCGAATTCGAACCGATCAATACCCAAGGATCAGGATGCTCGACCTACGCAAGCTGCGTTACTTTCTGACGGTCGCCGAAGAATTGCACTTCGGCCGCGCAGCCCTTCGCCTGCACTTGGCCCAGCCGCCGCTGACCCGGCAGATCTCGGCGCTGGAAACGGAGTTGGGCTTCAAGTTGTTTGATCGCACCAGCCGCACGGTTTCCCTCACCGCCCAGGGCCGTTCGTTCTTGCCCTATGCCCGTGGCGTGTTGGAACAGGTGGAACTGGCACAGGTAATCGCCGGTAAATTGGCCGCCGGGACTGCTGGGCAACTGACCCTGGGTTACGTCAGTTCGATCGTGCTGTCGGACCTGTTCAGCCAGGCGATCCAGGCCTTCGCCCAGGGTTTTCCCGATGTGCAGTTGACCTTGGTGGAATGCGCTTCCGGCAGCCTGGGCGCACAGGTGGCAGATGGGCGCCTGGATATCGGCCTCAGTCGTCTGCTGCCGCAAAGCCCGGCCGTGCAAGCGCTGTCGCTGGGTGAGGAGCGCTTGTGGGCGGCGGTTTCAAGTGAAAGCCCGTTAGCCGGCCAGGCACAGGTGAGCCTGGCGCAGCTCAGTGCTTACCCGCTGATTCTGTTTCCGCCCGATTATGGGTCGGGGTTGAATCAGTCGATCGAGCAGTTGTACCGACACCACGGCGTGCCGCTGCGGGCCGGGCCGACCGGGCGGCAGATCACCTCGATCATTGCGTTGGTGGCCGCCGGGCAGGGCGTGGCATTGGTGCCCGAATGTACCCGCAGCTTGATGAACAAGGGCGTCACCTATAAGCCCATGGTCGAGGTGGATGCCTGTGCGCAGCTGTTGGTGCTGACACCTGCAGCCAGCAAGAGCGTGTTGGCTGACGCATTTCTCGCCGTACTCGCCCAGGCTTTACACACCGAGTAACACCTCGAAAATCCCCGCAATACCTCTCTACGACGCCGTTTTCAAAGGCTCATACACTTCATTCAGCACTTACCGAAACGCCGGTCGTCAGCCGTCGGTAGGTAGAGTGTTGATAAATTATTGTCAGTGGTTATAGTCACCACCAACACACACCACAAGGAGGTGCTGTGGATAGCCGATATTTGATAGGTCACATTGTTGCGGACGGCTGGTACCTGGTGCGTACCCGAGGCAGTCATCACCACTTCAAACACCCGACCAAACCGGGGCTGGTGACGATTCCTCATCCAAAGAAAGACCTGTTGGACAAGACCGCCAAGAGCATTTTGAAACAGGCGCTGCTGAGCTGAGCGTCCCTGGAGGGCAATAGACATGCTTTACCCCATCGCAATTTCAACCGGTGACCAGGAAAACGCCTGGGGCGTGGAAGTGCCGGATATCCCTGGCTGCTACTCCGCCGGCGACGACCTGGACGACGCCATGGCCATGGCCCGCGAAGCCATCGAAGGGCACTTCGAAATCCTTGCAGAGGATGGCGCGCCGATTCCCACCGCTCAGAAAGTCACCCTGCACGCGGCCAACCCGGAATATGCCGACTGCATTTGGGCCTTGGTTGATATTGATGTCACTAAATATCTGGGCAAAGCGCAGAAGCTCAATATCACCCTGCCGGGTTACCTGCTGAATCGAATTGATGAATACGTGTTGCATCATCCTGAAGAAAAAAGCCGTTCCGGCTTTCTGGCATCGGCAGCACTAAAGGTTCTGCAGCAGGAACATTGACTTAAGCAAATTCCTAAAGCGACGAAGACGACCTTCGTTAAAAATGCGCACATATCTTACCCATGAGCAGAGCCAATGCGCGTGCCTGTACAAAAAACTGAGAGCCAAGTCGTTAGAAAGGTGGTGGGGCTGGTATTGATCATTCCACTGCTGTTACCGCTGACGCCAATCCCTTTCGGCCTGAGGAGCCTGGCGTCGATAGCGGTTCTGGCGGGATCCATCTATGGCGTCTGGTATTCAAGGCAGAACGCCAGCCGAGGCATCACACTCTGCGCAACCGCACTTGCGTTACTTAACCTCGGTTCATGGGTAGCACTGTCGACGCCCTCGATCGTCTGGTTCATCTATTTCGTCGCTTGGGCCTATGGTTCCGGTAACTGGATTCACTGGAGCATTTAGTCCCAGTAGAATTTGACCGCAAGAAACTGGGTTTCCCAACCGCCCACAAGGTGGATAGTGGCCCCCTACATCTTCAAGGAGTCCGCTCATGCCCTACCAATACAAGCTCATGCCTTCCCCCGTCGGCCAGCTCACCCTGGTGGCGCGCAACGGCAAACTCAACGCCATCCTGTGGGAAACAGAACGCGCCAATCGCGTGCGTCTGGGCGAGTTGCATCAAGCCGACGACAGCCCGGTATTGCTGGAAACCGAGCGTCAGCTACGGGAATACTTCACCGGCACCCGCAACCAGTTCGATCTGGAGCTGGATTTCGACGGCACCGATTTCCAAAAACAAGTCTGGCAGGCATTGCTGACCATCCCCTTCGGCGAAACCCGCAGCTACAGCCAGATTGCCCAGCAGATCGGCAACCCCAAGGCCGTGCGCGCGGTAGGCGCAGCCAATGGCCGCAACCCCATCTCGATCATTGCGCCCTGCCACCGGGTGATTGGTGCTTCGGGCGGGCTGACCGGGTTTGCCGGCGGCCTGGAGGCCAAGCAGTATTTGCTGGCGCTTGAAGATCGCGGCCAGGCAACGCTGGCCCTCTGATTACGCGTCTGCAATGGCGTCACGGGTAAAGGCCTGGCACTCGTACAAAGGCTCGAAACCCAGATGCCGGTACAATCCTAAGGCACCCTGCGAGGCCTCTAGAAAGCATCGCAGGGCCCCGAGGCTCGACGCGTGCAGCAGAGCGGCATGGATCAATTGAGAGGCGTACCCTCTGCCACGAAACCCCATGGTTGTGCCGATATCGCTAAGCCGGGCGCCGCCGTCACACAGGGACAACACCAGCGAAGCCCTTACCTGCCCCTCATCGGACAAGGTGAAGTGGTAAAGCGCCTGACCCGCGTTCAGGGCCCGCTGATGGCGGGCCTGATAACGCGCAACCTCCTCGGGCATTCTCATGAACGCACTGCCAAAGGGCTCAGCCCAATCGTGCATGTTCCGCGTCAGCTGGATCTGCACACCGCTCTCGCCTCGCCATGGAGCCAGGCCCGCCAGGTCACCCACCATCGCGGTGGTCTTTTCGGCGGGCTTAAAGCCGTGCGCCGAAAATACCTCGCCCAGCGCTTCGAGCTTTTCCTCATGGATCACCACACGTATTGCCTGCGTGGTACGCCGGACCAGCTCCAGCGGTGCGGCCAAAGCGTTGTCCGGCAAGGTGCTGCCGACCCGGATAAACAACAAATTGAACGGACTGAAATACTCATCGGTGAAATAAGCGTTGATACCGTCGCCGTAGCGGCGATGGGTTGAGCACACCGCGGCAAAAAAATGCTCTTCGGTTTTACAGTAGAGCGTGGGCAAGTCGCAGGTGGCATTAGCGTGCATGGGAAAACACCGGGATAAAAATCCAGTCTTGCTCCGGCCATTCATAAGGCGAAGTAGGCTTATTCCTAATAGCCGGAGGAAAAAGCACTACTGTGTTCAAATCCTCAAATGTAAAAAGAAATTTCAAAGCACGCCTGCGGTCAATAATTTCATCACCCACCGGTCAAGGAACAACGATCATGAAATTCTCTGCAGTCTCCCAATCTCTGTCCCGCTGGGCAGGCAGTGCCCGCACCTTCTACGCGGCTGTCGCACTGATTTTCCTGTGGAGCCTCAGCGGGCCTTATTTCCATTACAACGACACCTGGCAACTGATCATCAATACCTCGACCACCATCATCACTTTCCTGATGGTGTTCCTGATCCAGAACACGCAAAACCGCGACAACGACATCCTGCATATCAAGATCGACGAGTTGCTGCGCGTCTCCAAGGATGCGCAAAACGCTGTGCTGAGCCTTGATGGCCTGGACCGTAAAGAACTGGAAAAACTGCGCAAGGAATACCGCAGCATTGGCGCAGCAGGCAATGTCAGCCTTAACAGTAGCTGCGGCGAAGTGGTGGACGATGCAGCGACCAACAAGACCGATCTGAACCAGGCATAGAGTAGGAGGCGGATTCACATCCGCCGTCCTCTCACACCACCGTACGTACGGTTCCGTATACGGCGGTTCAGGTTATGCGATTAAGCCGGTTTATCGTATCCAGTATTGAGACCAGTCCGAGG
>NZ_CBFHAZ010000026.1:0-64696 GCF_965653655.1 Pseudomonas onubensis
CTTCCATCGCCACCATCTTGACGCCCATGGATTCAAACCAATCGGCCATGGCGTGCAAATCGTCGGTGAAGGTTGAAAACCTTTTAACCGGGTCAGCGCATTTGGTCGGATCAACGGCGGCCAAATGTTCACCGCCGCCAACATCAACGGCAGCGCAGTCAGGGTGGATAACTTCAAAACGTTTTTGGTTCTTGCGCGTCATGACAATTCCTCGCAGGATTGAATGACGCGGGCGGGGTACACGGTGGCGAGCGGATTCACTCTCTTATACGTGGTCACAGCTAGCTGTGCCGACAATGACTCCACGCCGATACCGTGCAGGCCACTCTCCCACTCGGGTGCTGGCACACCAGTGCTGGTTACGGCCTTTGCCCCGCCCGCGTTCTTCAACCTTACGATGAACCAGTTTGATGCGCGACAGCGCTACATCGAAGAGGTGGCGGGGCCTCCCACATTTGACCGTGTTCACACATCACCCTGTGGGAGCGGGCTTGCTCGCGAAGGGGCCCTACTGGCCACCACCTTCCAAGTGTCGCAACGCCGCCTTACGCTGCTCAACCGGCAACCCACCGAGCTTCTCCACTGCCGCAAAAAACTTCACCCAATCCCCGCCTTGCTGCGCAAACAACGCCGCAAACGCCGGCACCCACTGGTCATACAGCCCGAACGGCAGCAACCGCGCATTGTTCAACGGCTGGTTGACCCACACGTCATAACGCTTGTCGCCGCCCCATTGGCTGTCGCGCATGTGCCGGTACTCACTGCGCAGGCGCTCGAACTCTGCCGCCTTGCCCTCTCGCATCACATCCGCCGCCAAGGGCTGGGCGTACAACGCCTCCAGGCGTTTGCGGGTATCGAGCACCAACCGGATAAACTGATCACGCTGCTGCAACGCCGCATCGCTCAGCGGCGCCAAACCCCGCGCCGCACGCCATTGGCGGGTGCCTTCCTGCTCGACGAAGTTGGCGTAGGACTCATTGAACTCAGTGTCGTCCTTTACATAAAAACGCTGGTGCGCCAGTTCGTGGAAAATCAGCGTGGCCAGGCGCTCGTCACCCCAACTCATCATCGAACTCATGATCGGGTCGTTGAACCAGCCCAGGGTGGAATAGGCTTCAACGCCGCCAATCGACACGTCCATGCCTTGTTGCCGCAATAACGCCGCTTCGCCGCGTGCTGCGCCCTGGTTGTAATAACCGCGATAGGCCACGCACCCAGCGATGGGGAAGCAGTGGGTTTCTGGCGACAGGGAAAACTCCTGCGTGGCGAACACGTTCCAGACCACATAAGGCCGGCCAATGTCGGCGTACAGGCGGTAGCTCTGGTTGTCAGGAAGGTGCAGGTGCTCACTGGCAAAGGCGCGGGCCTTCTGCGATTGCTCCAGGTGATCGCGCAACGCCTGCGGGCGAGCAGGGTCGGCGATGACCTCGGCAACCGGCTCCCGGGCCCGCAGCAAGTGCCACTGGCCGCTGGCCAACTGGCTGTAGTAACTCACACTGGAACAGCCGCTGAGCAGCAGCACCATCAACCCTGGAAGAAAACGCCTGACCATGCACCGACCGCTCCTGGGTTATTGGCTCGCCAGACTATCCTGCCTGCACGGAATTTTTCCATGCCGTGGCGTGTTTATACTGATACAGAGTCTGTTGCCACAGGCTGCCAGGTTCAATTCTTACCCACCGTTGAGTGCCCGCCATGCGCCAGCTCTTGCTACCCGTCACCGCCTTGTTTCTCAGCGCCTGCGCTTCGACCCCAATCCCGCCGGTCGACCCGCACCAGGCCTGGATCGATTTCGCCACACCGACACCCGGCGCCAAACTGGTGATGGCCCAGCGCCTGGACGGCAAGAACCTCAATGACGGACGTTTCTTCCAGGTGCCACCCGGCAGCCATGAGTTAATGGTGCGCTTTGATTTCGAAGTGAACACCGGGACCGGCTTTGGCGGCCTGGACCAGATCCATGACCGAACCTGCTTCATGACCCTGCAATACGACAACTTCCAGGCAGGCCAGCGCTATGTGCTGGAAGGGCGCTCGCTGGCTTTTACGCCCAACATCCGGCTGTACAACACGGCGCGTCAGCTGTTGGCTGAAGAGCGCAGTGTTAACTGCATCTGATCAGTTGTTGTTCTTCTGATAGAGGATGCGCTTGGTGCCGTTTTCGCAGGAGCCGACGATCATGGCGCTATCGTGGTTTT
This sequence comes from Pseudomonas onubensis, assembly GCF_965653655.1. Taxonomy (NCBI): domain Bacteria; kingdom Pseudomonadati; phylum Pseudomonadota; class Gammaproteobacteria; order Pseudomonadales; family Pseudomonadaceae; genus Pseudomonas; species Pseudomonas onubensis. The sequence goes on from NZ_CBFHAZ010000026.1 coordinate 2,199, forward strand.
CGGCTTCTTCCTCGGTGATGATTTCCAGGGTGTAAGACGGAATCGCCTTTGCCTGGATGTTCACCTCAATTTCTTTCCTGAGCTCTTCACAATCTTTTGGCGCGGCCACAGCCGAAGTGGCCAATACACCGCAAATGATCGCCAAGGCAAAACGTTTCATGTGTGAAGCTCCGTGAATGCACTGCGCACGGGTGTGCGTCTAAGGCTGCATAGCCTATAGGACCACATCCAGGAAACACGAGTTCTGATTTAACGCAGAACTAAATGTGGGAGCGGGCTTGCTCGCGAAGGCGGTGTATCAGTCACCTGAAATATTGACTGGAAAACCGCTTTCGCGAGCAAGCCCGCTCCCACAGGGGATCTTGCTGTGTCAGTTAGACCAGCGTGGCATCCAGGCTGATTTTTGCGTTCAGCACTTTCGACACCGGGCAGCCTTCCTTCGCCTTTTTGCTCAGTTCCTCGAACTGCGCCTGGCTTGCGCCCGGGATCTTGGCTTTCAGCACCAGGTGCACGGCGGTAATCGCAAAGCCGCCGTCCACTTGGTCCAGGGTCACTTCAGCCTGGGTGTCGATGCTGTCGGCCTTAAGGCCCGCATCGCCCAGAATCATGGAAAATGCCATGGAGAAACAGCCCGCGTGGGCCGCGCCGATCAATTCTTCAGGGTTGGTGCCCTTGCCGCCCTCAAAACGCGCCTTGAAGCCGTAGGGTGCTTCGCGCAGCACGCCGGTTTCCGTGGAAATGGAACCCAGGCCAGTTTTCAGATCACCTTCCCAATGCGCGGATGCTTTTTTAACGATACTCATAGCTTTCTCCTCGAACGGTGGTTTTGCGTCAGTAAGGGTTCTGAGGATAGACGGCCCGGCAAAGTTCATCTTGTCGGAGAAACCTAGCAATTCAGTAGGAAATTTCGCAGGCTGCTATTGAATCTCGGGTATATGCCCTCATTGCATAGAGCATGCACATGAAGCGGCAGGTTTTGGTTCGTCTATAAGCCTGCGCACCTAATGGAGAAGCAGGCTTATGAAATCGCTGTCCGACGTGAAGTTCTCGACCCTCGACCTCGTGCCCGTGCGCGCCAACGGTAGCATCGCGCAGTCATTGCGCAACTCGCTGGACCTGGCCCAGCACGTGGAAAAGTTCGGCTACAACCGTTTCTGGGTAGCTGAACACCACAATATGGACGGCATCGCCAGCTCGGCCACCTCGGTGCTGCTGGGTTATTTGGCCGGCGGCACCTCGACCATTCGCGTCGGCTCCGGCGGCGTGATGCTGCCCAACCACGCGCCGCTGGTGATTGCCGAGCAGTTCGGCACCCTGGAAAGCCTGTACCCCGGCCGCATCGACCTGGGCCTGGGCCGCGCCCCCGGTTCCGACCAGATGACCGCCCGCGCCCTGCGCCGTGAACGCTCCGGCAGCGCTGACGAGTTTCCGGAAGACGTGGCCGAACTGATGGCCTACCTGGGCCCGCGCACGCCCGACCAACGAATCATCGCCGTACCCGGCACCGGCACCAACGTGCCGGTGTGGCTGCTCGGTTCCAGCCTGTTCAGCGCGCAACTGGCCGGTGAGCGCGGCTTGCCCTACGCCTTCGCCTCCCATTTCGCACCCCGTTTGATGCACGAGGCGATTCGCGTGTACCGCAATCACTTCAAGCCTTCAGCCGTGCTGGACAAGCCCTACGTGATGCTCGGCATTCCGCTGGTGGCCGCCGATACCGACGAGCAGGCCGACTACCTGGCCACTTCGGTGTACCAACGTATTCTGGCGCTGATGCGCGGGCAAAGCCTGGTGCAGCGCCCGCCAGTAAAAACCATGGACGGCCTGTGGCTGCCCCATGAAAAAGACGCGGTCGGCAGCTTCCTGGGCCTGGCCATGGTCGGTAGCCCGGCGAAGATCCGCGCGAAGTTGGAAGTGTTGATCGAGCAAACCGGCGCCGATGAGCTGATCTTTACCAGCGACCTGTATGAGCATGCCGACCGGATTCATTCCTACGAGCTGCTGGCGCAGGTGATGAAGGGCTGATAACCCGCAGGCAAAAAAAACGACGCACCTGTGGCGAGGGAGCTTGCTCCCGCTGGGCTGCGTAGCGGCCCCAAAAGAAAGGGAGCGCTGCGCACTCCAGCGGGAGCAAGCTCCCTCGCCACAATCATGTCTGCACGGGATTAACCGCGCTTGTAGACGATTTCCTTGGTGCCGCCTTGGCAGCTGCCAATCACTTTGCCATCGGCCGCCGCGCCTTTGTCGACAACATCCAGCGAATAATGCTGAACACCTTTAGCGTCGAGCTTCGCCGCGAGCTCACCTTTCAGCTCTTCACAAGGCTTGCCCGCCGCAAGGGCCGTGCCCGCAATGCTCAACAAACCTACCGCTAACAGGAACTTCTTCATCCGTTACTTTCCTTGCGCTGATCGAAAAGAGCGTGCCGACGCTTATGGCGTCGGCACCCAATGGTTGTAGCGCAGGTTATGGCAATCGGCCAGTCAGCAAGTTCAACTCACGGGATCAACTACTGGCAATTCGGAATCCCACCTTGAGCGTGACCTGAAAGTGCGCGGCCTTGCCGTCCTTGATGTGGCCACGGGTTTCGGTCACTTCAAACCACTCCAAGTGCTTGATGCTCTTATGCGCTTCAGCGATAGCGTTGTTGATTGCATCTTCGATGCTGGTGGTCGAGGAGCCGACCAGTTCGACTTTCTTGTAGGTGTGATGATCAGACATAACGTTTCTCCTGAGGTCTCTAGTGAGCGTAGCAGTGAATCTTCGTACTGCTTCTGGCGACCAATCCCACTCGAAAGTTCAGATTTACTGCACTTTCTGAAAACCCAGGAGTCGGTATCTACACATGCCACTCAATCACTTCAGGAGAGTTCCACATGGCCAACACTTCTTTACGCAAAGCGTCGCTGGAAAGCATGGAAGCCGAGATTTCGAGCCTGCTCAAGTCCCTTGAGAGCCTCAAGGACGATGCGTCCGATGAGTCGCGCAAAACGCTGAAGGCCCTGAAAAGCAATGCCGAGAATGCCCTCAAGCACTCCCGCCACTTGATCAGCGATGCCTACGAAGAAAGCAAAGTCAAAATCCGCGAAACCAGCGCGGCAACCCGCGACTACGCACAAGAGCACCCATGGACTACCGCTGGCGTTGCCGTTGGCGCGCTGGGCCTGCTGGCCGCTTACCTGCTGTGCAAACGCGGTGACTAAGCGGGCTGGCGCAACAGCTCAGCCTTGAGCCACTGCGCCAACTGACCCGCGCGCCCGTCTGCGGCGCGCTTGGGTAGCCACAACGCCAGGTGCGCCGGGGTTTCGCTGAAACCCCACGGCGCCACCAGGCGACCCGCGAGCAGGTCCTCTGCCACCAGCGGTTCGGGCGCAATCGCCACACCCAAACCTGCCACCGCCGCCTCCAGCAAATAATACAAATGCTCAAAACCCTGGCCGTGCTTCAACGCGCCCGGCTCGATGCCGTGCTGCTGTGCCCAACTGGGCCAGGCTTGCGGGCGCGAGGTGGTGTGTAACAAGGCTTCACCGCACAGGGCTTGGGGCGGCGCTTGGCGCAGGCGTTCGTAACCGGCAAAGCGCGGGCTCATTACCGGGCCGATTCGCTCACTTGCCAATTCGTACACCTGCATGTCGGCTGGCCACGGCGGCTCAGCAAAAACCAGCAGGGCATCCAGGCCGGGGCGCCGTGGGTCGAGGTCGCCGTCACCCGCCGACAGGTGCAAACGCAAGTCGGGCAGATCAGCGTTCAAGCGGCCCAGGCGCGGAATCAGCCAGCGCGCCAGCAAACTGCCCGAGCAGCCGAGCACAAAGGGCGCATCGGCGCCGGCCTGGGTCAGCTCGGCGCAAACATCCCTTAAACGCTCGAACGCTTCGGCACTGGCATCCCTGAGCCGAACGCCTGCATCTGTGAGTTTAAGGCCGCGCCCGTCTTTGGCGAACAGGCTGACACCCAGGTGTTCTTCCAACACCTTCAACTGGCGGCTGACTGCACCATGGGTCACATGCAGTTGCTCAGCCGCCTGGCTGACGCTGTTCAAGCGGGCGGTGGCCTCAAACGCACGCAAGGCATTGAGGGGTGGAAGGTCTCGGCTCATCTGTGAGTTTTCCTGACAGGTTGTGGCGATCTTATCGGTTTTCAGCGTGAAGCGTCAGGGGTAGAGTGGCCGTCATTGCCTCTCCTCACCTTCTTTCCTGGAGCGCCCCATGACTCAGTCCCAGACCGACCTTCGCAACGGCCCCGACGCCAACGGCCTGTTTGGCGCGTTCGGCGGCCGCTACGTCGCTGAAACCCTGATGCCGTTGATCCTCGACCTGGCCCGTGAATACGAAGCGGCCAAGATCGATCCGGCCTTCAACGAAGAATTGGCCTACTTCCAACGCGACTATGTCGGGCGCCCAAGCCCGCTGTACTTCGCCGAGCGCCTGACCGACTTCTGTGGCGGCGCCAAGATCTACCTCAAGCGCGAAGAGCTCAACCACACCGGCGCGCACAAGATTAACAACTGCATCGGCCAGATCCTGCTGGCGCGGCGCATGGGCAAAAAACGCATCATCGCCGAGACCGGCGCGGGCATGCACGGCGTGGCCACCGCCACCGTGGCGGCGCGCTTTGGCCTCGATTGCGTGATCTACATGGGCACCACCGACATCGAGCGCCAGCAGGCCAACGTGTTCCGCATGAAGCTGCTGGGCGCAGAAGTGATCCCGGTGGTCGCCGGCACCGGCACCCTTAAAGACGCGATGAACGAAGCCCTGCGTGACTGGGTGACTAACGTCGACAGCACCTTCTACCTGATCGGCACTGTGGCTGGCCCACACCCGTATCCCGCGATGGTGCGCGACTTCCAGGCCGTGATCGGCAAGGAAACCCGCGACCAGTTGCAAGCCCAGGAAGGCCGCCTGCCGGACAGCCTGGTGGCATGCATCGGCGGTGGCTCCAACGCCATGGGCCTGTTCCACCCGTTCCTGGATGACACCAGCGTGGAGATCATTGGCGTTGAAGCCGCCGGCCACGGCATCGAAACCGGCAAGCACGCCGCCAGTCTCAACGGCGGCGTACCGGGCGTGCTGCACGGCAACCGCACCTTCCTGTTGCAGGACGACGACGGCCAGATCATCGACGCCCACTCGATTTCCGCCGGCCTCGACTACCCAGGCATCGGCCCTGAGCACGCGTGGTTGCATGATATCGGCCGCGTTCAGTACACCTCGGTGACCGACGACGAAGCCCTTGAAGCCTTCCACAAATGCTGCCGCCTGGAAGGGATTATTCCTGCGCTGGAAAGCGCCCATGCCCTGGCTGAAGTGTTCAAACGCGCACCGACCTTGCCGAAAGATCACCTGATGGTGGTGAACCTGTCCGGCCGTGGCGACAAAGACATGCAGACCGTGATGCACCACATGGACCTCTCTCAACAAGAGCAGTCGACGCAGGAGAAACACTGATGAGCCGCCTGCAAACCCGCTTTGCGCAACTGAAAGAACAAAACCGCGCCGCCCTGGTGACCTTCGTCACCGCCGGCGACCCGGGTTATGACACTTCGCTGGCGATCCTCAAGGGCTTGCCCGCCGCCGGTGCCGACGTGATCGAGTTGGGCATGCCGTTCACCGACCCGATGGCCGACGGCCCGGCGATTCAACTGGCCAACATCCGTGCGCTGGAAGCCAAACAGAACCTGCTGAAAACCCTGCAGATGGTCCGCGAGTTCCGCAAAGACAACCAGGACACGCCACTGGTGCTGATGGGTTACTTCAACCCGATCCACAAATACGGTGTGCCCAAGTTTATCGCCGACGCCAAAGAAGCCGGCGTAGACGGCTTGATCGTGGTCGACATGCCCCCTGAGCATAACGGCGAGCTGTGCGACCCGGCCCAGGCCGCAGGCATCGACTTTATCCGCCTGACCACGCCGACCACCGATGACGTGCGCCTGCCAACCGTACTTAATGGCAGCTCCGGTTTTGTGTATTACGTGTCGGTGGCCGGTGTGACCGGTGCCGGTGCCGCCACCCTGGAACACGTCGAAGAAGCCGTGACCCGCCTGCGTCGGCATACCGACCTGCCAATCAGCATCGGCTTTGGTATTCGCACGCCGGAACAAGCCGCCGCTATCGCCCGTCTGGCAGACGGTGTGGTGGTAGGTTCGGCGCTGATCGATCACATCGCCACCGCGAAAAATGATCAGCAAGCAATCGATGGGGTATTGACCCTGTGTGCAGCCCTGTCGGAAGGTGTCCGTAACGCCCGTAAGTAAGCGGCGTGTAGCAATGGGTAAAGTTCCTGATACAGAGGAATCATCTGGGTAATCCAGTACCTAAACTGACAAGACCAAGGGATTTCGAGCTTCGTTCGAAATCCCTTTTTTGTTCGTGCAGTACTGAGGAAAGCCCCCATGAAAATGCCCAAACGCTGGATCGCAGGTCTTGGCGTGTTGATGCTCGGCGCAAGTGCCCTGGCGCAAGCCGCGCCGCCCGACCAACGCGGCGATGGCCCAGGCCGTGGCGGCCCGCAAGGCCAGTACGAGCAACGCGGTGACGACCATCGCGGCCCGCAGGATAACCGTCGTGGCGGCCCACCTCAGGATTTCGGCCCGGTGCGCCAGGTGATTCGTGACAACCACAACGACTTCCGCCGTGGCGCACCACCACCGCCCGGCGTGCGCCTGGTGCGGGGCCAACCACTGCCACGCAACTACTACGGCGAACGCCTCGACAACCGCGCCTTGGCCCATCTGCCGCAATACCCAGGGTATGAATGGCGCCGGTCCGGCGGCGATGTCGTGTTGATCGCCATCGGCACCAGCATCGTCTACCAGATCCTGGATGGCGCCCTCTACTAGCCCCGAGATGCTTTTGTGGCGAGGGAGCTTGCTCCCGCTGGACCGGGCTGGCGTTCCAGTGCGCAGCGCTCCCGTTTTTTTGGGGCTGCTACGCAGCCCAGCGGGAGCAAGCTCCCTCGCCACAGGTTTTTATCTACAGCTCTATGCGCTCGACCTTGCCCACCAGCAACACGTAGGACAGCGCCCCCAGTAAAGCCAGTACCGCAATATAAGTAATCGCCGGCGCAAACGAATTTCCACTGGCCAGAAAGCCAATCACAATCGGCGTGGTAATCGCCGACAAGTTGCCGATGAAGTTAAACACCCCACCCGTCAGCCCCAGCAACCGCGCTGGCGCCAAAGTCGACACCAATGACCAGGTGATCGACGCCAGGCCATTGCCAAAGAACGCCACCGCCAGAAATGCGATCACCCAGGCCGTCGAGTCCACATAGTTGGCGCCGATGATCGCCGTGGAAATCAGCAGCCCACCAATGATCGGCAGCTTGCGCGCAAACCCTACCGACGTGCCCCGGCGAATCAGCCAATCAGAAAAAATCCCCGAACACAGCACGCCGATAAACGCAGCGAGGAAAGGCAGCGACGCCAGCAGCCCGGACTTGATGAAGTCCATGCCGCGGTATTTCACCAGGTAGGTCGGGAACCACGTCAGGAAAAACCACAGTGTCGAGTTCAGGCAGAACTGCCCCAGGTAAATGCCCCACAGCTTGCGCTTGCTTAGCACTATCCCGAGGTCGACCCAACTGAACGGCGCCTTGACCGCTTTCGCCTGCATATCCACCAGGCCGCCGCCCTCGCGGATCAGCTCGATTTCTGCCGCGTTAGCGCCTTTGAAATCCTTCGGCTCGCGGTACACCGCGTACCAGATCAGCGCCCACAGAATGCCGACACCACCGGTGGCGACAAACACCATGTGCCAACCGAATGCGTGCTGCAGCCAGGCCAACACCGGCGTCAGAAACGCCAGCCCGACAAACTGCCCGGAGGTGTAAACACCAATCGCGGTGGCACGCTCGCGCTCGGGAAACCAGGTGGTGACCACGCGGCTGTTGATTGGATAGGCCGGTGCTTCCAGGGCGCCGACGGCCATGCGCAGCACGAACAGCGCAATAAAGCTGGCAGCAAACCCCAGCATCACCGTGGCGATGGACCACAACAGCAGCGCCACGGTGTAGAGAATGCGCGGCGGCACGCGGTCCACCAGCCAGCCGCCGGGGATTTGCATGGCGGCGTAGGTCCAGCCGAACGCGGAGAAGATCAGCCCGACATGCACCGGGTCGATCCCCAGTTCGCTGGTCAGCGCCGGGGCGGCAATCGACAGGTTGCTGCGGTCGAGGTAGTTGATTACCACGGTGATAAACAGCAGCACCATGATGAAGAAACGCTTTCTGCTGGGCGTGACGAGAGAAGCCTGCCCAGTGAAGGATTCAGGGTGCATGGGGGGTTGCCTCTTCTTGTGATTATTGAGGTCCGGAATGGGGCCTGACTGAAGAAACTGGATCAAAACTGTGGGAGCGGGCTTGCTCGCGAATACGGTGTGTCATTCAACACATCCGCAACTGAGCTACCGCATTCGCGAGCAAGCCCGCTCCCACACTTGACCGCATTCCTTCAGTAAGGAATTACCACTCGGCAAAGCTGCCGTCGGCATGCCGCCAGATCGGGTTACGCCAGCGGTGGCCGATGGCGGCGCGTTCGATCACGTATTCCTCGTTGATCTCAATGCCCAGACCCGGCCCGTTGGGGATCTTCACGAAGCCTTTGTCATAGTCGAACACGCCTGGGTCGCGCACGTAATCGAGCAGGTCGTTGCTCTCGTTGTAGTGGATGCCCAGGCTTTGCTCCTGGATAAACGCGTTGTAGCAAACCGCGTCCAATTGCAGGCACGCCGCCAGGGCAATCGGACCCAGCGGACAGTGCAGGGCCAGGGCCACGTCGTAAGCTTCGGCCATGTTGGCGATCTTGCGGGTTTCGGTGATGCCGCCAGCGTGGGACGCGTCCGGCTGGATGATGTCGACATAACCTTCGCTGAGCACACGCTTGAAGTCCCAACGCGAAAACAGCCGCTCGCCCAGGGCAATCGGCGTGCTGGTCAGCGGCGCCAGCTCTTTGAGCGCTTCGTAGTTTTCGCTGAGCACCGGCTCTTCGATAAACATCAACTTGTACGGGTCCAGCTCTTTCATCAGCACCTTGGCCATGGGCTTGTGCACACGGCCATGGAAGTCGACGCCGATGCCGACGTTAGGCCCGACCGCATCTCGCACTGCGGCTACGTTGGCCAGTGCCAGGTCGACTTTTTCGAAGCTGTCGACGAACTGCAATTCTTCGGTGCCATTCATTTTCACGGCGGTGAAGCCACGGGCCACGGCCTCTTTGGCGGCGCGGGCGGTGTCGGCGGGGCGGTCGCCGCCGATCCAGGAATACACGCGGATCTTGTCACGCACCTGGCCACCCAACAGGTCGCTGACCGACACGCCGAGCGCCTTGCCCTTGATGTCCCACAGCGCCTGGTCGATACCGGCGAGGGCGCTCATGTGCACCGCGCCGCCACGGTAGAAGCCACCACGATAGAGCACGGTCCATATGTCTTCGATATTGCGTGGGTCTTTGCCGATCAGGTAGTCGGACAGTTCTTCGACGGCGGCAGCCACGGTGTGGGCGCGGCCCTCCACCACAGGCTCACCCCAGCCAGTCACACCCTGGTCGGTCTCGACCTTGAGGAAGCACCAGCGCGGCGGGACGATAAAGGTGGTCAGTTTGGTGATTTTCATCTTCTTATCTCTCTTATCGATGCAGCGCCAGTGGCGCAAACCTTGAGTTCAGTTAAGCGCGTTCCAGGCCGCGACATAGGCCTGGGCATTGCTCGCCACTTGGTCTACCGACATGCCCGGTTTGAACAACCCGGAACCCAGGCCAAAGCCCTTGGCGCCAGCGTCGAAATACACTTGCATGTTGCCTGGGGTCACGCCGCCCACCGGCAGCAGCAAGGTGCCGGTCGGCAGTACCGCCAGCCACGCCTTGATCACCGCCGGGCCCATTTGCTCGGCCGGGAACAGCTTCAATACATCCGCGCCTTCGGCCAACGCGGCGAAGGCTTCGGTCGGCGTCGCCACACCCGGCGACAGGAACAAGCCCGCCGCCTTGGCGGCACGCAATACCTTGGCATCGCTGTGGGGCATGACGATGACTTGGCCGCCAGCGGCTTTGACCTGCTCGACCTGTTCCGGAGTCAGCACGGTGCCCGCGCCGATCAGGCAATCGGCGGGCAAGGTGTCGCGCAGGGTGCGGATGCTGGTGTAAGGCTCCGGCGAATTCAGTGGCACTTCGATCACGCGAAAACCGGCCTCATAGAGCACCTGGCCAATCGCCCGCACTTCATCCGGGCGCACGCCGCGCAAAATTGCGATCAAACCGTTGTATGCGAGTGCTTGCTTGAGCATGTCAGGCCTCCAGTACAGGTTGAGTGAGCCCAGCGGCGACGGCCAATTGCCACAGGCCGCGCTCGGTGGCTTCCTGCGCGAGGCTGACGTGGGCAAAGCCGCAGAGGGCGAGGGCGCGTTGGTAGCGGGCGCAGAGGTTGGCGGCGCCGACCAGGACGATAGGCTTGTGTTTGGCCTGCGGTGGCAAGCCGGCAAGTTCGTGGCCGATCAACAGGCCGGACAGATAATCGGGCTGCTCGTCAGGTGCCAGTTCGCCGGTCAAGCCCAGCGTGCGGGCGCTGAACAAGGTCGACAGCACGCCGCGCTGGCCATCCTCCGAGAGCGCCACGCGCACGCCACGATCAAAGGCCTCGCCCTGGAATTTTTCGGACGGTTGCTGGGTACGCCCAAGAATGCTGTGCTTGCTGAGTACCGCAAACAGCTCGCCGGTCATGAACGTGTCGAAGTGGGTGATGCAACCTTCAACCACCTCGACCCATTTGGAATGGCTGCCCGGCAGGCCGATCAACACGTCGGCGCCCAGGCCCTGCAGCACACCCAGCACTTGGGTTTCTTCGCCACGCATCACATTGGGCAAGCCGACCCGCTCGATCACACCCGGCACAATGTGCACCTGCACCCCGCGCAGGCTACACACTGGGTGCAAGGCCTGGCCGAGGCTGGCGACGTCGACGGGCGTCTTGCGGTAAGCCGCTTCGCTCCAGCCCTGGGCGCTGCCGACCATGCCGCAGGCAATTACCGGCAGGCCGGGCTGCGCGTCGAGCCAGTCGCCGCAGGCCGCATCGAACGCCAACTCAAAACCATCGCTGCAGAGCGCGCCGGCAATCTCCCGAGGTTCACTGGGCAGGTGCATGATGCCGAACGCCAGTGCGCGCTGTTCGAGCACGCAGCCTTCCGGGCCGAGTTTGTAAGCACGAAGGGAGCTGGTCCCCCAGTCGAGCGCGATCAATTGCGCCTGCATCGCTTCACCTGAAATGAGTGGGTGCTGAAAAAAGCAGATGGGCGAATATAAACCTATGACTGGCGATATCTCAATATATAAATAACAGTCCCACATATTGGGTTTATTTAATAAAAAATCCCATCGCCTTTGCACAAGGTGATGGGATTAGTTGCAACAGTGGTTAAAAAATGGACAGGTTCAGCTCGCGCATCGCGCCCATCCAGATCGCGTAATCGGTGTGGTCCTTCAAGTCATCGCCGGTATCCGGGTGCAGGAACACCACCAGCCCGTCGCGATGCAGCGCCAGCCACGGCAGCACCACGCCGATGTATTCCGGCTCGAACGCCAGCTGGCAGCTCCAGTCCGGGTGCGGGCCAACCGGTCTTTCGTGTACACGGCCCATACGCAGCGGGAACAGCTTGGCCGCGTCTTCGCAGAGCTTGCGCGCCTGGTCGATGGTGCTGGCGTCAAAGTAGATATGGGCGTGGTAGCCCTTGATACGTTGCATGGCGAAATCCGGATCCAATATGCGCCGATCCTAGACCGCAATCGACGGCAGGGCTAGCCCAGTCAACGACTGCGCGCTGCTGGCTTGCTCGGCCACCAGCCACTCGACAAAGCGCTCGACCAATTGCCCCCGGCGTTTGCGCTGGGGTTGCACTACGTAATAACCGAAGCGCGAGATCACGGTGTCGCTGATCGGCCGGCACAACCAGTTCTGCTCCAGCAGGTTATCCACCAAATGGCGCCAGCCGATGGCCACGCCCTGGCCGGCAATCGCGGCCTGGATCAGCAGGGTGTAATTGTCGAAGCGCAATTGCCCAGGCGTGGGCGCCGTGGTGATGCCCAACTCACGAAACATGCCGCTCCAGTCGAACCATTGGCTGTTGTTTTCCTGGCGCAGGTGCAGCAGCGGGTAATCGTGCAGATTTTGCACCGTCAGTGGCGTGGACTGGGCCTTGAGCCATTGCGGGCTGCACACCGGAAACACCTCCTCGTTGAACAGCCACAAGCTCTCGCCCTGCTTGAAACGACCATCGCCAAACAACACCGCCACGTCGATATCGCTGCGCAACGTGGCGTGGTTGCGTTCGCTGGTCACCAGGCTGACGTCCACCTGCGGGTTGGCCTGGTGAAAGCGATGCAGGCGTGGCATCAGCCAGTAGGCGGCGAAGGCGAAGTCGGTGGCCACTTGCAGCACTTCGTGCTGGTCCTGCTGGGTGATCGCGCTGAGGCCTTGGTTGATGGCCTGCAAACCGCCTTGCACCTGTTCGAACAACAGCGCGCCTGCATCCGTCAGTTCGATGCCTCGGTAGATGCGATCAAACAGACGGATCGCCAGTTGCTCTTCAAGGCGCTTGATCTGCTGGCTGATGGCTGGCTGCGTAGTGCCCAGTTCCATCGCAGCGGCGGTAAAGCTGCGATGGCGCGCCGCTGCTTCAAAGGCACGCAGCAGGTCGAGGGACAGATCACCGAGGGCTTCATACATAAGCTGTGCTTATCCTAGACATTGCTTTTCATGGGCTTTACCCCATTTTCCATGGGCCGCATGCTCATTCGCATAAACACCGCCTATGGAATGCCGATAGATCATGAAGCGCAAGAACATTCTTTTCATCATGGCCGATCAAATGGCCGCGCCGATGCTGCCGTTCTACGGACCTTCCCCAATCGAGTTGCCGAACCTGAGCCGCCTCGCCGAACAAGGCGTGGTGTTTGACGCCGCCTACTGCAACAGCCCGTTGTGCGCGCCCTCACGCTTCACCCTGGTGAGCGGCCAGTTGCCGAGCAAGATTGGCGCCTACGACAACGCCGCCGATTTCCCCGCCGATGTACCGACCTATGCCCACTACCTGCGCCGCCTCGGTTACCGCACGGCACTGTCGGGCAAGATGCATTTCTGCGGGCCGGATCAGTTGCACGGTTATGAAGAACGCCTGACCAGCGACATCTACCCGGCCGACTATGGCTGGGCGGTGAACTGGGATGAACCGGACGTGCGCCCCACCTGGTACCACAACATGTCGTCGGTGCTGCAAGCCGGGCCGTGCGTGCGCACCAATCAGCTGGACTTCGACGAAGAGGTGGTGTTCAAGGCCCAGCAGTATCTGTTCGACCATATCCGTGAAGACGGCAATCAGCCGTTCTGCCTCACCGTCTCGATGACGCACCCGCACGACCCGTACACCATCCCCAAGCCGTTCTGGGACCTGTACGACGACAGCGACATCCCAATGCCAGTGACGCCCGCGCAAGGCGATCTCGACCCGCATTCCCAGCGCCTGCTCAAGGTTTACGACCTGTGGGACAAGCCGCTGCCTGTGGACAAGATCCGCGATGCGCGCCGCGCCTACTTCGGCGCGTGCAGCTACATCGACAGCAATGTCGGCAAACTCCTGCAAACCCTGGAAGACACCGGCCTGGCCGACGACACGGTCATCATCTTCTCCGGCGACCATGGCGACATGCTCGGCGAGCGTGGCCTCTGGTACAAAATGCACTGGTTTGAAATGGCTGCCCGCGTACCGCTGCTGGTGAGTGCGCCAGGCCAGTTTGCGGCGGGGCGCGTGAGCAAGGCTGTGTCCACCGCCGACCTGCTGCCCACCCTGGTTGAACTGGCCGGCGGCGAACTGGACCCGCGCCTGGCGCTGGACGGCCGCTCGCTGGTCCCGCACTTGCAAGGGCAGGGCGGGCACGACGAAGTGTTTGGCGAATACATGGCCGAAGGCACCATCAGCCCGCTGATGATGATTCGGCGCGGTGCCTACAAATTCATCTACAGCGAAGACGACCCTTGTCTACTGTTCGATGTACACAACGACCCGCACGAGCGGGAAGACCTCAGCCAGTCACCGGAACACCGGCCACTGTTCGAGGCGTTTTTGAATGAAGCGCGGGCCAAATGGGACATCCCGGCGATCCACCAGCAGGTGCTCGCCAGCCAACGCCGTCGCCGCCTGGTGTTCGAGGCGCTGACCCAGGGCAAGCTGAAGAGCTGGGATCACCAGCCACTGGTGGACGCCAGCCAGCAATACATGCGCAACCATATCGACCTCGACGACCTGGAGCGCAAGGCACGTTATCCACAACCCTGCCAAAACCAATAAATAGACAGAGGGAAGGCCATGCAAAAGTTGACCGTGGTACTGAGTATGTTGGTGCTGGGCAGCGCCAATGTGTACGCAGACACTAGCTGCGAAACGGTAAAAATGGCCGATCCCGGCTGGAGCGATATCGCCGCCACCAATGCCATCACCGGTTTCCTGTTGAACGGCATGGGCTACAAGGCCAAGGTCGACACCCTGGCGGTGCCGATCACGTTTGGCGGGCTCAAGGATGGCCAGGTGGATGTGTTCATGGGCAACTGGATGCCGGCACAGCAGGGTTTCTACGACAAGTTCGTGGCCAATGGCGATGTGGTGCAACTGGCGAAAAACCTCGACGGCACCGAGTTCACCCTCGCCGTGCCGGACTACGTATGGGACGCCGGTGTGCATGATTTTTCCGACTTGAACAAATTTGCCGACAAGTTCGACAAGAAGATCTACGGCATTGGCTCCGGCGCGCCGGCGAATATTTCGCTGCAGGAGATCATCAAGAAGAATGACTTCGACCTGGGCCAGTGGAAGCTGATCGAGTCGAGCGAGCAGGCGATGCTGGCCGAAGTGTCGCGGGCGGTGAAAAAGCAGAAGTTCGTGACCTTCCTCGGCTGGACACCACACCCGATGAACGTGCAATTGAAGATGCACTACCTCAAAGGCGGCGAGAAATATTTTGGTGACACCGGCAGCGTGTATACCTTGACCCGCAAGGGTTATGCACAGGCCTGCCCGAACGTAGGAAAGTTGCTGACCAACCTGAGTTTTACCCAAGAGATGGAGAACAGCATCATGGCGCAGGTGGTCAACAATAAAGTCAGCAATGCCGAGGCGGCGAAAGCGTGGATCAAAGCCAACCCGGCGATATTGGACAAGTGGCTCGATGGCGTGAAAACCGTGGATGGCAAGGATGCGCTGGCGGCTGTCAAAGCCAAACTCTAAGGTCTGATGCAATCCGAATGTGGGAGCGGGCTTGCTCGCGAATGCGGTATGTCAGTTGATAGATTCATTGGCTGAACCACCGCATTCGCGAGCAAGCCCGCTCCCACAGGGACCAATGTGTACTGATATTCTGGCTCAAACCTTCCAACCCGAGCTCACGATGCCCCGGCCCAACCGCCACACTCTCTTGCCCTTCCTCGCCTGGCTGCCGCGCCAAACCCGCGCCAGCGTCGGCCGCGATGCGATTGTCGGGCTCAGCGGCGCCGTGCTCGCCTTGCCGCAGTCGATTGCCTACGCGCTGATCGCTGGGCTCCCACCCGAATACGGCCTGTATGCCGCCATCATCCCGGTGTTGATCGCCTGCCTGTGGGGCTCCTCCTGGCACCTGATCTGTGGGCCGACGGCGGCGATTTCCATAGTCCTGTATGCCAGCGTCAGTCCGCTGGCCGTGCCTGGCTCGCAGGACTACATCACGTTGATCCTGTTGCTCACATTCCTTGCCGGTGTATTCCAGTGGCTGCTGGGCATGCTGCGCTTCGGCGCGCTGGTGAACTTCGTCTCGCATTCGGTGGTGCTGGGTTTCACTCTGGGCGCTGCCGTGGTGATTGCCTTGGGGCAATTGCCCAACTTGCTGGGGCTGGAGTTGCCCAGCCAGGCCACGGCGATCAATAGCTTGCTGGCATTGGTAGAGCATGCCGGGGAATGGGACCACGCCTCACTGGCACTGGGCCTGGGCACCTTGCTGGTGGGCGCGCTGCTCAAATACCTGGTCCCGCGTTGGCCAACCCTGTTGATTGCGCTGGCGCTGGGCAGCCTGGTGGCGTGGCTGTGGCCGGCGATGTTCGGGCATGTGGCGCTGGTGAGTTCGTTTGTCGGCAAACTACCGCCGTTCAGCCCGCTGCCGATGGACCTGGACATGCTCCTGCGCCTGCTGCCCAGCGCCGTGGCGGTGGGCATGCTCGGGCTGGTCACCAGCCTGTCGATTGCGCGCTCGTTGTCGGCGCGTTCACAGCAATTGCTCGACGCCAATCAGGAAGTCCGTGCGCAGGGTTTATCCAATATCATCGGCGGCTTTTTCTCCGGGTACTTGTCGGCCGGCTCCTTTACCCGCTCCGGCCTGAGCTATGAAGCAGGCGCCTGCTCGCCCTTGGCAGGCGTGTTTTCCGCGCTCTGGGTGGCATTGTTTGCGTTGTTCGGCGCGGCCCTGATCGCGCACATTCCGATCCCGAGCATGGCTGCAAGCATCCTGCTGATTTGCTGGGGCCTGGTGGATCATCGTGGCATTCGCGCGCTGTTCCGCGTCAGCCGCGCCGAGTTTGTGGTGATGAGCCTGACCTGCGTCGCGACCTTGCTGCTGGAGCTGCAAACGGCGATTTATGCGGGCGTGCTGGCATCGTTGTTTTTCTACCTCAAACGCACCTCGCAGCCGCGGGTTCAGCAATGGCGCGACGGTGATGAGGATGTGTTACGGGTGGGCGGTTCGATCTTTTTCGGCGCCAGCCATTACCTGCAAGTGCGGCTGCAAAGCTTGCAGGGCGAACGGGTGGTGATCGAGGCACAGCAGATTAACTTTATCGACTATTCCGGGGTGGAGATGCTGCACCAGGAGGCGCGGCGGTTGGTGGGTTTGGGGCGCAGCCTGACGTTGCGCCGGGCGCGGCCGCAAGTCGTGGAAGAATTAAAGAAATTGGAAGGGCCCGACAAATGCCCCATCCATTTTGAAGAATAAACACGGTTAAAACTGTGGGAGCGGGCTTGCTCGCGAATGCGGTGGCTCAGTTAAGTAATTATTGACTGACACACCGCTTTCGCGAGCAAGCCCGCTCCCACACTGACTGTGCCCACATTCGCTTTGTGTCAGGCCAACTGTCTACGCAACTCAGCCAACACCGGTGCCGACTCCGGGCGCACGCCGCGCCACAGGTAGAAGGCTTCTGCGGCCTGCTCCACCAACATGCCCAACCCGTCCATCGCCACCGCCGCGCCTTGCTCGGTAGCCCAGCGACAGAAGGCGGTCGGCTCCTTGGCGTACATCATGTCGTAGCAAAAGGTTTTGCCCGGTTCGATCAGGCTGCCGGCAATCGGCGGTACATCACCTGACAGGCTGGCGGACGTGGCATTGATGATCACGTCCACCGGCTCACGCAGCCAGTCGAAACCGCTGGCAGACACCGGCCCCAAATCGTCGAACAGCTCGGCAAGCAGTTCGGCTTTTTCCACGGTGCGGTTGGCGATGATCAATGAGGCGGGCTGCTCAGCCAACAAGGGCTCCAGCGCGCCGCGTACCGCGCCACCGGCGCCCAGCAGCAGAATGCGTTTGCCGTGCAGGCTCAACCCGGCGTTTACCGTCAGGTCGCGCACCAGGCCGGCACCGTCGGTGTTGTCGCCCAACAAGCTGCCGTCGGCGAGCTTGCTCAGGGTGTTCACGGCGCCTGCGCGCTGGGCGCGTTCGGTCAGGCTGTTGGCCAGGCGGAAGGCGTCTTCCTTGAACGGCACGGTGACGTTGGCGCCACGGCCTTGTGCAAAGAACTCACGGGCACAGCCGGTGAAATCCTCCAGCGGCGCAAGCAGGGTGCTGTAGTCCAGTTCCTCGCCGGTCTGCTCGGCGAACATACGGTGAATCAACGGCGACTTGCTGTGGCCGATGGGGTTGCCGAACACCACATAACGGTCCATCAGACAGCTGCCTTGGGCGCAGCAAGCCCCAGCCAGTCGCGGTCTTGCAGGTAGTAGTCGGTGAGGCGCGCCTCTTCGCTGTCGGCCTCGGCTTTCCAGTCGTAGCTCCAGCGTACTTGCGGCGGCAGCGACATCAGGATCGACTCGGTACGCCCGCCCGATTGCAGGCCGAACAGGGTGCCACGGTCGTAGACCAGGTTGAATTCAACGTAGCGGCCACGACGGAATTCCTGGAACTGGCGCTGCTGCTCGGTGTAAGCCATAGCCTTGCGGCGCTGCACGATTGGCAGGTAGGCGTCGATGTAGGCATCGCCGATGGCGCGGATGAAGGCGAAGCAGGTATCGAAGCCCCACTCGTTCAAGTCATCGAAGAACAGGCCGCCGATGCCGCGTGGTTCATTGCGGTGCTTGATATGGAAGTAGGTGTCGCACCAGGCCTTATAGCGCGAATACACGTCTGGGCCAAACGGCGCACAGGCCTGCTCGGCCACGCGGTGCCAGTGGACACAGTCTTCTTCATTGCCGTAGTAGGGCGTGAGGTCGAAGCCGCCACCGAACCACCACACCGGTTCTTCGCCGTCTTTTTCGGCGATGAAAAAGCGCACGTTGGCGTGGGATGTCGGCACATGCGGGTTGTGCGGGTGGATCACCAGCGACACGCCGAGGGCTTCAAAGCCACGGCCGGCCAACTCCGGGCGATGCGCGCTGGCGGACGGTGGCAGGCCACTGCCGAATACGTGGGAAAAGTTGACCCCGCCTTTTTCGATCACCGAACCGTTTTCGATCACACGGGTGCGACCGCCGCCGCCGGCAGGCCGGGTCCAGGCGTCTTCGATAAAGCGAGTGTCCGTCTCGAAGGTTTCCAGGGCGCTGCAAATGCGGTCTTGCAGGTCGAGCAGGTAGGCTTTAACAGCCTCGGTGCGGGTAGTCATGGCATCACCTTGAATCGGGCAAAGCTACGCGAGGCCATCGGGCGTCGGCGGCAAATGGGCGCACAGGATAGCACTGCATCCGACTGCGCCGCAGTTGACGAAGATCAAGGTTAGGAGTGGGATAGGGGGCTACGCGATTCGACCTCAGGAGAAGTGCAGATGGCCAAACGTATCCAGTTCAGCGCCCATGGCGGCCCCGAAGTGCTTGAGTATGTGGACTACACCCCGGCAGAACCTGGCCCACAGCAGGTTCGTGTGCGTAACGAGGCCATCGGTCTTAACTTCATCGACACTTATTTCCGCAGTGGCCTGTACGCGCCGCCAGCCTTGCCATCGGGCCTTGGCGCAGAAGGCGCTGGCGTGGTGGATGCCGTCGGCAGCGAGGTCACGCAGTTCAAGGTCGGCGATCGTGTGGCCTACGGCAGCGGCCCGCTGGGTGCGTACAGCCAGCTGCATGTGTTGCCTGCCGCCAACCTGGTGCACTTGCCGGACGATATCAGCTTTGAACAAGCCGCCGGCGCGATGCTCAAGGGCCTGACCGTGCAGTACCTGCTACGTCAGACCTACGAGTTGAAGGGCGGCGAAACCATTCTGTTCCACGCCGCTGCCGGTGGCGTGGGCTCCCTGGCCTGCCAATGGGCCAAGGCGCTGGGCGTGAAGCTGATCGGCACGGTGAGTTCGCCGGAAAAAGCCGCACTGGCCAAATCCCTCGGAGCCTGGGAAACCATCGACTACAGCAAGGAAAACGTCGCACAGCGCGTACTGGAATTGACCGACGGCAAAAAAGTCCCGGTGGTGTACGACGGCGTCGGCAAAGACACCTGGCTGACCTCACTGGACAGCGTGGCGCCACGGGGTTTGGTAGTGAGTTTCGGCAATGCGTCCGGCGCGGTGGATGGTGTGAACCTTGGGATTCTGGCGGCGAAGGGCTCGTTGTATGTCACTCGGCCGACACTGGCGACTTACGCCAGCAACCCGAAAGACCTGCAGGCGATGGCTGATGATCTGTTCGCGATGATCAAGAGCGGCAAGGTGCGTATTGATATCAACCAGCGGTTTGCGCTGGCGGATGCGGCGAAGGCGCAGACGGAGTTGTCGGGGCGCAGGACTACCGGGTCGACAATTTTGCTGCCTTAACTGCCCATTGTGGCGAGGGAGCTTGCTCCCGTTGGGCCGCGAAGCGGCCCCAAAACAGTGAATGGTGCTTCTTCAGGTAAGCCGCATCGTCCAGTTTTGGGCCTGCTTCGCAGGCCAACGGGAGCAAGCTCCCTCGCCACAAAGGCACTAAGAAGGCCGCACCACCTCACCCGTCGCCAAATCGCGAATCAGGCTCGGGTTCTTGCGCCCACCCAGGGCGCCGCCCAGTACCAAGTCGACCTGGCCACGGAAATATTGCTCCACACGAAGCCGCGTGCGCGCCGCCGGGCGACCTTGCGGGTTGGCGGAGGTAGAGATCAACGGCCCCACCTGCGCGCATAAATCCCTGACCAACGGATGATCGCTGACCCGCAGCGCCACGGTGTCATGCACACCGGTCACCCATTCCGGCAACATGCCCTGATGCGGCACCAGCCAGGTATTGGGCCCCGGCCAGGTGCTGGCCATGCGGTCGATCCAGGTGTCCGGGAAGTCTTCAAACAGGAAATCGAACTGGCGGATATTGTCCGCCACCAGGATCAGCCCCTTGTCCACCGAGCGATTCTTGATCGCCAGCAGCCGGTCCACCGCGTCTTCATTCCACGGGTCGCAGCCCAGGCCCCAGACCGCCTCGGTCGGATAGGCAATCACCGCGCCTGCGCGAATTTCTCGTGCGGCTTCCAGCACACGCCACCTGTTGACCATTGCTCACTCTCCGGACTAAAGCTGTGGGCAGTTTACCGATGTTCTTTGCAAAAACTAATTACATAAGCGGGCCACGCGCCAGCCAGCGACCGCTTTCACAGATCACCTGCCCTTCAAGCTCAAGCTCGGTGAGCGCCGCCAGTACGTGGGACAAAGGCCGCCCGCTGGCAATCGCCAGGCCCTCGCTGGTATGGGGCGCCGCGTGCAGCAGCGCCACCAGCGGATGGGTGACCGGCATCGGCGCCGGGCGCGACAACGCCTGCCAGCCGCGCAAGCCGTCCAGGATGTGCTCGATGGACTCCACCAGCGTGGCGCCATCGCGAATCAACTGATGACAGCCTTTGGCGCCCGGGTGATGAATGGAGCCCGGGATCGCATACACCTCACGCCCTTGCTCGGCGGCCAGCTTGGCCGTGATCAGCGAACCACTGGCCATGCTGGCTTCCACCACCAGTACCCCCAGCGACAAGCCGCTGATGATCCGGTTGCGCCGTGGGAAGTTAGCGGCCTGGGGCGCGGCGTCCAGCGGGAACTCGGAAACCACCGCGCTGCCTTGGGCAATCATCGCTGCGGCGAGCTGGCGGTGGCGTTGTGGATAAAAATTTTCGAGGCCGGTGCCGAGCACGCCGATTGTCTGCCCCCCGACATCTAATGCCGCTTGGTGCGCAGCACCGTCGATGCCCAAGGCCAAGCCGCTGGTGATGACAAAACCGGCGCTCGCCAGGCTGCGCGAAAAGGCGGCGGCAGTGTCCATCCCCGGGCGTGAAGCACGGCGACTGCCGACCATGGCCAACTGCGGCTTTTCGAGGATGTTCGGCTCGCCAGCGACGAATAATAACGGCGGTGCAGCGTCAATCTGCGCCAGCAATGCAGGGTACTCAGGCTGGTCCCACATCAGTAAATGCTGGGCCGGGCGCTCCAACCATGCGAGCGCAGCACTGGCGCCATCGCGAATTTCAGGGCTGCGCCTGGCATCGGCGCTAATGGCTGGCAACCCGAGAGAACGCCAGGCACTCGCCGGTGCGCTGATGGCCTTGGAGGCAGAACCAAATGCCTCGATCAATACTCGAAAACGCTTGGGGCCCAGTTCCGGCAGCCTGTGCAAGCGTAGTCGGGCTTCCAGTTCTGCAGGGGAAATTTCAGGGCTGTTTGTCGGATACATTTGATCGTCCTTGATCTGAACAAGCTGTGGATAACTCTGTTGGTAACTTATTTAGCAGGCTATTTATTGCGATTGT
Source organism: Pseudomonas onubensis (assembly GCF_965653655.1). Taxonomy (NCBI): domain Bacteria; kingdom Pseudomonadati; phylum Pseudomonadota; class Gammaproteobacteria; order Pseudomonadales; family Pseudomonadaceae; genus Pseudomonas; species Pseudomonas onubensis. Next base: position 24,148 of record NZ_CBFHAZ010000026.1, read on the forward strand.
CGGGCAGTCTCGAATCGATCCATCACCGCCAGCGAACGTGAGGCCCTGAGCACCAGGCCATAACTGAGTTTTTCGTAGGTGCGAAACACCAGCAACGTGCCAGCATCTTCATCGGGGAGTTGGGTCGGGGCGCCAGTGAGGCTGTCGCGAACGCTTGCGCCAGCCTTGATCACCGTGAGCAGGTGGCCTTCGGCCAGACCGTCACGGCGACCTTTGTTCAAGGTCACGGCATCCATTACGCCGATCTGGGTGACGCCCTTGGGAATATCGATAATGTGCCCTTCGATGACAGGCGCAGGCCCCAGGTTGGCCCATTCGGCGGGCGGTTCGGCGCGCAGCAAGCGGTCGCCGGGGCGCACTTCCTGGGTGACCCGTTGCACGGCCAGGGTGCTGAGGTCGCCTGCCATCACAAAGCGTGCGCTGCCGATGTCGTCGGCATTGATGCCCAGCAGCTCCTGGGTTTGCGGGTCGGTGTAGGTTTTGCCGCGACGAAAGATCCCATAGTCCGGTTGGGTCGGGTCCAGGTCACCGCGCGCATGCACGCGCTCACCGTTGGCGCCCAGGACTCGCCCCGCGTCGGCGGCAACAATGTAAGGTGCGTTGTCCAGGTCCTGGGGTGTATCGAAAATGCGGTTGTGCAGCAAGAAGTGGCGGATGGCCTGTTGCGTGGCCTGTTCCAGGCGCGGGCCGGGCTGGGGAACCAGGGCCATGGTGAGCGGCGCCCACAACAGCAAGACGAGTAGCGATTTCCTCATGGGGTCAATCTCCTTTATTATGTACGTTCGCGTGAAATGCCAGAGCCTTAGCGGCTTTCGAACCTTTCACACCGGCGGTCTGGGTCCATCCCAACGCCGATTTGCCTCTACCTCACATGTGCAGCAATTACGCTTATGGCTATTTTGAACATCCTCGAATTTCCCGACTCGCGCCTGCGCACGATCGCCAAACCGGTGGCCGTAGTGGACGACAAGGTTCGTCAGTTGGTCGATGACATGTTTGAAACAATGTATGAAGCCCCGGGCATCGGCCTCGCCGCCACCCAGGTCAACGTGCATCAGCGCGTCGTGGTCATGGACCTGTCGGAAGATCGCAGCGAACCACGGGTGTTTATCAACCCCGAGTTCGAACCGCTGACCGAAGAGATGGGCGAATACCAGGAAGGCTGCCTGTCGGTGCCGGAGTTCTACGAGAACGTCGAACGCCCGCTGCGCGTGAAGATCAAGGCCCTGGACCGTGACGGCAAGCCCTACGAACTGATCGCCGAAGGCTTGCTGGCAGTGTGCATTCAGCATGAATGCGACCACCTCAACGGCAAGCTGTTTGTTGATTACCTGTCCACGCTTAAACGCGACCGGATCAAGAAGAAGCTGGAAAAAAAGCATCGCCAGCAAGCTTGATGCCCTTCTTCCAAAGGCTTGCTGCGGCAAGCCTTTTTCTTTTGTGACTGTTTTTAACCGAGACCTCCCATGACCGAGCCACTGCGCATTGTTTTTGCTGGCACCCCCGAATTCGCTGCCGAACACCTCAAGGCGCTGCTTGCCAGCCCTTATGACATCGTGGCGGTGTACACCCAGCCGGATCGCCCGGCCGGTCGCGGGCAAAAACTGATGCCAAGCCCGGTCAAGCAGTTGGCGCTTGAGCACAACATCCCTGTGCTGCAACCGCCAACCCTGCGCAACGCCGATGCCCAGGCGGAACTGGCGGCGTTGAAGCCCGACTTGTTGGTGGTTGTGGCTTACGGTTTGATCCTGCCCCAAGCCGTGCTGGATATCCCGCGCCTGGGTTGCATCAACAGCCACGCTTCGTTGCTGCCGCGTTGGCGCGGTGCGGCGCCGATCCAGCGCGCCGTGGAAGCCGGTGACTTTGAAAGCGGCGTGACCGTGATGCGCATGGAGGCGGGTCTGGATACCGGCCCGATGCTGCTCAAGGTTGCCACCCCGATCACGGCTGAAGACACCGGCGGCAGCCTGCACGACCGCTTGGCCGAGCTTGGCCCACCCGCCGTGATCCAGGCCATTGCTGGCCTGGCAGCCGGTACGCTGGAAGGCGAAGTTCAGGACGACAACCTCGCCACCTACGCGCACAAGTTGAACAAAGACGAAGCCCGCATCGACTGGAACCGCCCGGCCGTAGAGCTGGAGCGCCTGGTGCGCGCCTTCAACCCATGGCCGATCTGCCACAGCACCCTCAATGGTGAAGCCTTGAAAGTGCTGGCCGCCACCTTGGCGGATGGCAAAGGCGCTCCGGGTGAAATCATCGGCGCCAGCAAGGACGGCCTGTTGGTCGCCTGCGGTGAACAGGCGCTATGCCTGACCCGTCTGCAATTACCTGGCGGCAAAGCACTGAACTTTGGCGACCTGTTTAACAGCCGTCGTGAGAAATTTGCCTTGGGCACGGTTCTCGGGGCGGTCGCTCAATGAACCCGCGTCTGGCCGCCGCCAAGGCTCTCGCTGCCGTACTCAACGGCAAGGCTTCGCTGAACAGTTCGCTGCCTACGCAAATGGACAAGGTTGAAGACCGTGATCGCGGTTTCACCCAGGACCTGGCCTTTGGCACCGCCCGCTGGCAGCCGCGCTTGTCGGCGCTGGCGGCCAAGCTGCTGCAAAAGCCGTTCAAGGCCGCCGATGCCGATGTAGAGGCGTTGCTGCTGGTGGGCCTTTATCAACTGCTCTACACCCGCGTGCCCGCGCATGCCGCCATCGGAGAAACCGTTGGTTGCGCCGACAAGCTGAAAAAGCCGTGGGCCAAGGCCTTGCTCAACGCCGTGCTGCGCCGCGCCCAGCGTGAAAGCGAAGGGCTGCTGGCCGAACTGGAACATGACCCCGTGGTGCGTACGGCGCACCCGCGCTGGCTGCAAAAATCCCTGAAAGCCTTCTGGCCCGAGCAATGGGAAGCCATTTGCGCCGCCAACAATGCGCATCCACCGATGATTTTGCGGGTCAACCGTCGCCATCACAGCCGTGACGCCTACCTGCAATTGCTGGCCGATGCCGGCATCAGCGCCACGCCGTGCGTGTACAGCGTCGACGGCATCGTGCTGGAAGCGGCCACCGACGTGCGCAGCTTGCCGGGCTTTGCCGAAGGCTGGATCAGCGTGCAGGACGAAGCCGCGCAATTGGCCGCCGACCTGCTCGACCTGGCCCCAGGCCAACGCGTGTTAGACGCCTGCTGCGCGCCGGGCGGTAAGACGTGTCACATTCTGGAAGTCGAAAAAGACCTGGCCGGTGTAGTCGCCGTCGACCTGGAAGCCAAGCGACTGGTGCGTGTGCGTGAAAACCTTGCGCGCCTGGGCCTGAGCGCCGAGCTGATCGCCGCTGACGGCCGCGACACCACCACGTGGTGGGATGGCAAACCGTTCCAGCGCATCCTGCTCGACGCGCCATGTTCCGCCACGGGCGTGATCCGCCGTCACCCGGATATCAAGCTCACCCGCCAACCCGACGACATCGCCGCCCTGGCCGTGCTGCAAGGCGAACTGCTCGACGCGTTGTGGCCAACGCTGGAGGTCGGCGGCATCCTGCTTTACGCCACCTGCTCGACCTTGCCCACCGAGAACACCGAGGTGATCCAAGCCTTCCTCGCCCGCACCAGTGGCGCGCGGGAACTGGACCTCGCCACGGCGGCCGGTATCAAGCAGCCCCATGGCCGCCAGTTGCTCGCGCAGGAAGGCGGACACGATGGCTTCTACTACGCCAAACTGATCAAGATTGCCGCCGCGCGCGGCTAATGGGTTTAAGGGAGTGACCGGATGAAGATCATCATCCTTGGTGCAGGGCAGGTCGGCGGCACGCTGGCCGAGCATTTGGCCAGCGAAGCCAACGACATTACCGTGGTCGACACCGACAGCGAGCGCCTGCGCAACCTGGGCGACCGCCTGGATATCCGCACCGTGCAAGGCCGCGCGTCATTCCCGACGGTGCTGCGCCAGGCCGGTGCCGACGACGCCGATATGCTGGTGGCGGTGACCAACAGTGACGAGACCAATATGGTCGCCTGCCAGGTCGCCCACACCCTGTTCCACACGCCGACCAAGATCGCCCGCGTGCGCGAAGCCGCCTACCTGACCCGCGCCGGTCTGTTCGACAACGATGCGATTCCGGTGGACGTGCTGATCAGCCCCGAACAGGTGGTGACCCATTACATCAAGCGCCTGATCGAAATTCCCGGCGCGTTGCAGGTCATCGACTTTGCCGAAGGCAAGGCGCAACTGGTGGCGGTGAAGGCTTATTACGGCGGGCCGCTGGTGGGCCAGCAACTGCGCCAGCTGCGCGAACACATGCCGAATGTGGAAACCCGCGTGGCGGCGATTTTCCGTCGCGACCGGCCGATTCTGCCCCAGGGCGATACGGTGATCGAAGCGGATGACGAAGTGTTTTTCATCGCTGCCAAAGCGAATATTCGTGCAGTCATGAGCGAAATGCGTCGGCTCGATGAGAGCTACAAACGCATCGTCATCGCTGGCGGCGGGCAGATTGGAGAGCGCTTGGCCGAAGCCATTGAGAGCCGCTATCAGGTGAAGATCATCGAGATGAACCCGGCACGCTGCCGGCATTTGTCCGACACCCTCGACAGCACCGTGGTCCTGCAAGGCAGCGCCTCGGACCGCGACCTGCTGATGGAAGAAAACATCGCCGACGCCGATATTTTCCTGGCCCTGACCAACGATGACGAGGCCAACATTATGTCCTCGTTGCTGGCCAAACGGCTGGGGGCGAAAAAGGTGATGACCATCATCAACAACCCGGCCTATGTCGACCTGATCCAGGGCGGCGACATCGACATCGCCATCAGCCCGCAGTTGGCGACCATCGGCACCTTGCTGGCCCACGTGCGCCGTGGCGATATCGTCAGCGTGCACTCCCTGCGCCGGGGCGCGGCGGAAGCCATCGAGGCGATTGCCCACGGTGATTCGAAGTCGAGCAAGGTGATAGGCAAGGCCATCCGCGATATCGGCCTGCCGCCGGGTACCACCATTGGTGCAATCATTCGTGATGAAGAGGTGATCATCGCCCACGACGACACGGTGATCGCCACGGGCGACCATGTAATTTTGTTCCTTGTGGATAAGAAACATATTCGCGATGTGGAAAAGCTGTTCCACGTGGGGTTGAGTTTTTTCTAGGCAGCCACAACAGCCTTCTTTCACTCAAGGTGACAATAAATGCTCGAATCCCTGGAAAAAATGCTCGCCAAGGGTGTGGATAATTCATTGCTGCGCTTTGGTTTGGGCAAGGGTTATCTGGACTTGAAGGACAACGCCAAGGCGGCCGAGCATCTGCAAAAGTGCGTCGAGTTCGACCCGAAGTATTCGGCGGCGTGGAAGCTGTTGGGCAAGGCTCAGCAAGGGCAGGGTGATAACGCTGCAGCACGGTTAGCTTGGGAAAAGGGCATAGAAGCAGCCCAGGCCCATGGCGACAAGCAGGCCGAAAAAGAGATGACAGTGTTCCTGAAGAAACTCGACCGCCAGGCCTGAATGGAGATCAAAATGTGGGAGCGGGCTTGCTCGCGAATGCAGAGTATCAGTCACTGAATATGTAGCTGATACACCGTATTCGCGAGCAAGCCCGCTCCCACATTGGTTTCGATGATCGTTCCAACGCTCTGCGTGGGAATGCAGCCCTGGGCGCTCTGCGCCTGCCCTTAACCGTGACGCGGAGCGTCACAGGCGGCGTTCCCACGCGGAGCGTGGGAACGATCAAGTCAGCCGCGCATCAGTACCACCGCGCCTCACCCGGCGGGCGTTTCTTGAAGCGCTTCATGCTCCACATGTACTGGCTCGGGTAGGCGCCGACATAACGCTCCACCACCTTGCTCATCGCCGCGCAGGACGTGGCGGTGTCGGTGCTGTACATATCTTCCGGCGCCGCTTCCAGAATCACTTTGTAGCCCGAACCGTCCGGCAGCCGCAGGGCATGCAGGAACACGCCCACGGCTTTATGGCCTGCCAGCATGTTCGGCACAAACTTGCTGGTCAGCGCCTGGGTGGCGAAAAACGGCACGAAGATGCCCGCAGATTCTGCCGGCTCCGGGTCAGCGGGAATGCCGACCTGGCCACCTTTGCGCACTTCCTTGATCACACTAAGGATGCCTTCCTTGGTGGACGCCGCCACGCGATTCCCCAGTTGCACGCGCTGCTTTTGCAGCAACTCATCCACCGCCTTGAGCTTGGGCGGGCGGTAGAAAATGATCGGTTTGCACTGGTTGCAATAGAAGTGATTCAACACTTCCCAGTTGCCCAGGTGGCTGGTGATGCCCACCACGCCTTTGCCCGAGGCCAACGCCTCATGCAGCACTTCCAGGCCTTCGACTTCGCGCACCAGGTCGATGGAACGCTGCGCCGGCCAGATCCAGGCGCAGGCGCTTTCGGTCAGCGACTTGCCGATGTCCATCAGGCTTTGGCCCACCAGACGCTCACGGGCGGCCGGGTCCATGTCCGGGAAGCATTTGGAGAGGTTGATCCGCACCGTGTCGCGCGAGCGGTTGGGGGTTTTCCACATGAGCCAGCCAATCGCCGTGCCGACGGCCTGGACAGCGCGCCAAGGCAGCAGGGCAAACAACCGGAGAGCGCCTACCAGCAAGGCGCCTTTAAACTTTTCCACAGGTCACTCCTGATCGTGTGTGGTGCGCAAAGCGGGCATTCTAACCGGCGTTGGCCAAGTCCGCGTAACGGTCGCAGTCCTGAGTGTGGTCCATGACCATGCCCGAAGCCTGCATGAACGCGTAACAGATGGTCGGGCCGACGAAGGTGAAACCGGCCTTTTTCAACGCTTTGCTCATGGCTTCGGCCTCGGGCGTAATCGCCGGGACTTGGCTGCGATCGGTAAAGTGGTTGACCTTGGGCACACCGCCGACAAACGACCAGAGCAAGCCCACCGGGTCCTCCAACGTCAGCCAGGCGGCGGCGTTGCGGCGAGTGGCGTTGAGCTTGAGGCGATTGCGCACGATGCCTGGGTCGAGCATCAGCGCTTCGATTTCTTCATCGGTCAACAGCGCCAAACGCTGCGCATCAAAGCCGAACAAGACCTTTCGATAATGCTCACGTTTGCGTAAAACGGTGATCCAGGACAGGCCCGCCTGGAACCCTTCGAGCAAAAGCAACTCGAACAAGCCCTGCGCATCGCGCAGCGGCGTTCCCCACTCCTGATCGTGATAAGCCATGTACAACGGATCTTCAGAACACCAAAAGCAGCGTGGCATAAGGCTCCAGGGAGTGGTGGCGGGGCCGAATCGGGTATACTCCCGCTCTTTAAATCGCAGCCCAAGTAACAGGTGAATTTCGTGAGCCAGCCTACGCCAGCCGTGCGTACCTTCCAAGACTTGATCCTCGCCCTCCAGCAATACTGGGCCGAGCAAGGTTGTGTGGTACTTCAGCCCTACGATATGGAAGTAGGCGCCGGCACTTTCCACACCGCAACATTCCTGCGGGCCATCGGCCCGGAAACCTGGAACGCCGCTTATGTGCAGCCCAGTCGTCGCCCGACTGACGGCCGCTACGGCGAAAACCCGAACCGTTTGCAGCACTACTACCAGTTCCAGGTGGTACTGAAGCCGAACCCGGACAACTTCCAGGAGCTGTACCTGGGCTCGCTGAAGCATGTCGGCCTGGACCCTTTGGTACACGACATCCGTTTCGTCGAAGACAACTGGGAGTCGCCAACCCTGGGCGCCTGGGGCCTGGGCTGGGAAGTCTGGCTCAACGGCATGGAAGTCACGCAGTTCACTTACTTCCAGCAAGCCGGTGGCATCGAGTGCTACCCGGTGACCGGCGAGATCACCTACGGTCTTGAGCGCCTGGCCATGTACCTGCAAGGCGTGGATTCGGTCTACGACCTGGTGTGGGCAGACGGCCCGTTCGGCAAAGTCACCTACGGCGACGTGTTCCACCAGAACGAAGTGGAGCAGTCCACTTACAACTTCGAACACGCCAACGTCGACAAGCTGTTCGAACTGTTCGATTTCTATGAAAGCGAAGCCAAGCGCCTGATCGAACTCGACCAGCCGCTGCCGTTGCCGAGCTATGAAATGGTGTTGAAGGCTTCCCATACCTTCAACCTGCTGGACGCCCGCCGTGCTATCTCGGTGACCGCGCGCCAGCAATACATCCTGCGTGTACGCACCCTGGCGCGTTCCGTCGCCCAAGCCTACCTGCTGGCTCGCGCCAAGCTGGGCTTCCCGATGGCTGCCCCGGACCTGCGTGATGAAGTGTTGGCTAAGCTGGAGGCTGCACAATGAGTGCTCAAGATTTCCTGGTTGAACTGGGCACCGAAGAGCTGCCACCCAAGGCACTCAACACCCTGGCCGATGCGTTCCTGGCCGGTATCGAAAAAGGCCTGCAAAGCGCCGGCCTGAAATTCGCGGCGAAAAAAGTCTACGCCGCGCCACGTCGCCTGGCGGTGTTGCTGACCGCGCTGGAAACCCAGCAGCCGGACCGCAGCATCAACCTCGACGGCCCGCCGCGCCAGGCAGCTTTCGACGCTGAAGGCAATCCGACTCAAGCCGCCCTTGGTTTTGCCAAGAAGTGTGGCGTTGAGCTGAGCGAGATCGACCAGAGCGGCCCGAAACTGCGCTTCAGCCAGGTCATCACCGGCAAGCCGACGGCGAGCCTGTTACCGACCATCGTTGAAGACTCGCTGAACGACTTGCCGATCCCCAAGCGCATGCGCTGGGGTGCTCGCAAGGAAGAGTTCGTGCGCCCAACTCAGTGGCTGGTGATGTTGCTCGGTGACCAAGTCATCGACTGCACCATCCTCGCCCAGAAGTCTGGCCGTGATTCCCGCGGTCACCGCTTTCATCACCCTGAAGCCGTGCGTATCACCTCGCCGGCTAACTACGCCGCCGACCTGCGTGCCGCTTACGTGCTGGCGGACGCCAACGAGCGTCGCGAACTGATCAGCAAGCGCACCGAAGAGCTGGCTCGCCTGCAGGAAGGCACCGCCATCGTGCCGTCAAGCCTGCTTGACGAAGTGACCGCGCTGGTTGAATGGCCGGTGCCGCTGGTGTGCTCGTTCGAAGAGCGTTTCCTCGACGTGCCGCAAGAAGCGCTGATCACCACCATGCAGGACAACCAGAAGTATTTCTGCCTGCTGGATGTGGACGGTAAGTTGCTGCCGCGTTTTATCACCGTGGCCAACATCGAAAGCAAAGACCCGCAGCAGATCATCGCCGGTAACGAGAAAGTCGTACGCCCGCGCCTGACTGACGCCGAATTCTTCTTCAAGCAAGACAAGAAACAGAAGCTCGAAGACTTCAACCTGCGCCTGCAAAACGTGGTGTTCCAGGAAAAACTCGGCAGCGTCTACGACAAGGCCGTGCGCGTTTCCAAGCTGGCCGCCTACATTGCCCCACGCATTGGCGGTGACGCTGCCTGGGCAGCCCGCGCTGGCTTGCTGTCCAAGTGCGACCTGGCCACCGAGATGGTCGGCGAGTTCCCGGAGATGCAAGGCGTTGCCGGTTATTACTACGCCCTCAACGACGGCGAGCCGGACGATGTGGCCCTGGCACTGAACGAGCAGTACATGCCGCGCGGCGCTGGCGCTGAGCTGCCAAGCACCTTGACCGGTGCGGCCGTGGCCATCGCTGACAAGCTGGACACCCTCGTCGGTATCTTCGGTATCGGCATGTTGCCTACCGGCAGCAAAGACCCGTATGCCCTGCGCCGTGCGGCCCTGGGCGTGCTGCGTATCCTGATCGACAAAAAGCTCGACCTCGACCTGACCCAGGCCGTGGTGTTTGCAGTCGGCCAGTTTGGCACCAAGGTCAAGCAAGCCGGCCTGGCCGAGCAAGTACTGGAATTCGTATTCGACCGCCTGCGTGCGCGTTATGAAGACGAAGGTGTGGACGTTTCCGTCTACCTGTCGGTACGTGCCCTGCAACCGGGTTCGGCGCTGGACTTCGATCAGCGGGTACAGGCCGTACAAGCCTTCCGCAAGCTGCCGGAAGCCGACGCCCTGGCCGCCGTGAACAAGCGTGTGTCGAACTTGCTGAGCAAGGCCGACAACCTCGGCAATGCCGAAGTCGACCCTGGCCTGTTTGCCGATGCCAAGGAGTTCTCGTTGAACTCGGCCATCGCCAAAGCGGAAAACGCCGTGAAGCCGCTGCTCGCCGAACGTAATTACGCCGAAGCACTGGCGCGCCTGGCCACCTTGCGTGAGCCGGTGGATGCGTTCTTTGAAGCGGTGATGATCAATGCCGAAGATGCTGGCGTGCGGAAAAACCGCTACGCCATGCTGGCACGCCTGCGCGGCTTGTTCATCAACATCGCTGACATTTCCGTGCTGGGCTGACCATGTTGAAACTGCTGATTCTCGACCGGGACGGGGTGATCAATTACGACTCCGACGCTTACATCAAGTCGGTGGCGGAATGGATTCCACTGCCCGGCTCGATCGAGGCCATCGCGCAGTTGAGCAAAGCCGGCTGGACGGTGGCCATCGCCACCAACCAGTCCGGCATCGCCCGCGGTTATTACGACATCGCCACCCTGGGCGCCATGCACGCGCGTTTGCGCACGCTGGTGGCCGAGCAGGGCGGTGAGGTGGGGCTGGTGGTGTACTGCCCCCACGGGCCGGATGAGGGCTGCGATTGCCGCAAACCCAAGCCTGGCATGTTGAAAACCATTGCAGAACATTACAAGGTGCCGTTAGCTGGGCTATGGTTCGTCGGGGACAGCCTCGGTGACCTGGAGGCGGCCAAAGCCGTCGACTCTCAGCCAGTTTTGGTTAAGACCGGGAAAGGCGAAAAGACCCAGGCGAAAAACCTGCCGGTAGGCACCTTGATTTTTGACGATCTGGCGGCGGTTGCCGCAGAACTTATTAACAACTAGCCGCCCTCGACTTCCTGAACAAGGATTGCTCGGGAGTGTGCTTTTAGCAGGCGGGCCATGTCCCGCAACGGTAAATGCTGCCATGTCGATTTTGCAGGCCATCAGAACCTTCTTCTTTTACCTGCTGCTGGGCACCAGTTCGTTTCTGTGGTGCACCCTGAGCTTTTTTATCGCGCCGTTCCTGCCATTCAAGGCGCGCTATCGCTTTATCAACGTCTATTGGTGCCGCTGTGCGTTGTGGCTGACCAAGGTATTCCTGGGCATTCGTTTCGAGATCAAGGGCGCTGAAAACGTCCCGGACCAGCCCTGCGTGATTCTGTCGAATCACCAGAGCACGTGGGAAACGTTCTTCTTGTCCGCATACTTCTCGCCCCTGAGCCAGGTGCTTAAGCGTGAGCTGCTGTACGTGCCGTTTTTCGGCTGGGCAATGGCCATGCTGCGACCGATCGCCATCGACCGTGACAACCCCAAGGCGGCGCTCAAGCACGTGGCCAAGAAGGGTGACGAGCTGCTTAAGGATGGCGTTTGGGTGCTTATCTTCCCGGAAGGTACGCGTGTGCCGTATGGCACCGTGGGCAAGTTCTCGCGCGGCGGTACTGCATTAGCGGTCAACGCCCATCTGCCCGTGCTGCCGATTGCGCATAACGCCGGCAAGTTCTGGCCGAAGACCGGTTGGGCCAAACGCGAAGGCACTATCACCGTGGTCATTGGCGAGCCCATGTACGCAGAAGGTGAAGGGCCACGCGCCATTGCCGCACTCAATGACCGCGCACAAGCGTGGAATGAAGCGCAGCAACGGGCCATGGGTTCGCTGCCGCCTGAGCCTGTTGTAGTCGAGACACCAGCGATTTAGTGATCTGTGGATAACCTGTGTACGGTTTGTTGGCGAATTGACGTTTTTTCTTCCTAACAAGCTGATTTAATTACATATTTCTCAAACTCATAAAATCGCGAAAAACGTGCATAAGTTTTTTTTCGCATAAAAAAACCGGTCCTTGTGATCGGTTTTTTATGCGCAGTGAAAAAGTGCGTTTTTCAATCCTCAAGCAACGGCAATTGGACGCTGAAGGTTGAGCCTTTACCCACCTGGCTTTCACACAGAATGCGACCGCCATGGCGCTCCACCACAGCCTTGACCATGGTCAATCCCAACCCCAGGCCCTCACTGCCCTGGGCCGAGTCAAAGCGTCGGTACTGGCTGAACAACTCCGGTAAATCCTCTGGCGCGATGCCAGGTCCTTGATCGCTGATACGGCATTCCAGCCACCCTTGCGCGCTGCCGTGGCTCAAGGTGACGGTGGTGCCGGAAGAGGAATACTTGATCGCATTCTCCAGCACGTTGAACAACGCGCGGGTCAGCAGCGACTGGTCGGCGCAGACCATGCCTTCATCGGCCTCGTCCAGGTCATGGACCAGTTGAATGCCTTTGAGTTGGGCAATGACCGCCACTTGATCGAACGCATCCATGACCAGCATGGCAAACAGCGTAGGCTGAAACTGGTAGCCATCGGCCTCGGCTTTGGCCAGTTGCACGAAGGATTCGGTCAGGCTCAGCGCACGCCTGACCTGTTGCTCGATCTGAGCAAACACCGGCGACTCACCGTTATGCACATCCAGCAACGCCAGGATCGCCGAGTGCGGGGCACGCAGGTCATGGGACAGGAAGCGCAGCATGGTTTCGCGGTGCTGCTGCGCTTCGCGCTCTTTGCTCAAGTCTGTGAGGCTCATCAGCCAGCCGAGGGCGACGTCGCCTTCAGCCGGCAGCAAGGGGGCAAGCTCAATGCGCAGGCTGCGCTGATGGATGTCGCGAAACTCAACGAGTTCCAGCGCTGAGAGAGCAGGGCGCACGCCATTGTGCAGCGGCGGATAACCCAGGTCGGCGAGTTGTTCAAGGAGGTTTTGGTTGACCAACTCTTGACTGAACACGTCACGTGCAATCCGGTTGGCCAGCAGGATGCTGCCTCTGGGGTCGGTAATCAGCGTGGCCACCGGCAAGCACTCCAGGCCGTCGGCCATAAACCTGCGGGTATCGCGTGTACGACTTACCGCTTGCTCCAGGGCAAAGATCCGCGCTTGCAGTACATCGCCCTTGCTCGCAGGCGCTCGCCGACGCTCGGGGAGTACTTTGGGCTCGTTATCCAGGCGCGCCAGTTCCCAGCCGAAGTAGGCCAGGATCACGCTGAGGCGCCGCCAATTCCATATCAGATAGCTGAGCAGCAAACCAATCAGGCACGCGGCCGGTGACCACCAGTGACCCTGGCGCAGCAACACCCACGCACCGAGCAATGCGGTGGCCATACAGCCCAGGGTCATCCAGAGCGCGTAGCGCGGGCGATACAACAACAGGCCCAGTAACAATGCCACCCAGGCAGTCGCCATCAAGGCCGACACCGCGCCGGGTAGATCAACGATGCTGCGCCCTTGCAGCAGACCATTGAGTACGTTGGCCTGGATCTCCACACCCGCCGTGGTGCCGACAGTCGAGGAGAGCGGAGTAACGAAACGATCGCCCATGCCCGACGCCGTGGCACCTACCAGAACAAGCCGGCCACGCAACCGTTCAGGGTCGACCTCACCGCGCAGGACGCTGGCGTAGGAGACCGTAGGAAAACGGGTGTCGGCAGCGATGAACGGGATCCGAATGGCGTGCTCGCGATGCCACGACGGGTTGATTTGCGGCAGGGGTTCTCCTGGCATCTCAGACGCCTGGCCGCTCAATGCATAGGCCATCCACGCCAACTGCGGCGTGGTGTCACCGGGTGGGCCTTCACGCAAAAACAGGCTGCGCACCACGCCGTCATTGTCCGCTTCGACATTGATATGCCCCAGGCCTTTAGCGCATTTGAGCAGCGGCAGCACTTGCGCGTCCGGCGCGCTGTAACTAGCAGCTTCCTCACGCAACAGTGGCAGTACCACGTTGCCGGCGTTGCACACAGCGGCTGCGAGGCGTTGGTCGTTGGCGGGCACACCGGGCTCACTGAAGATCACATCGAAGAGGATGGCCTCTGGCTGCGCGGCGCTCAGGCGGTCGATCAGGTCGGCGTGCAAACTGCGTGGCCAGGGCCAGCGGCCCAGCTCTTTCAGGCTAGAATCGTCAATGGTCACCAGCACGATGCGCGGGTCTACCGGCAACGGCGCCAGACGCCTGAGGCTGTCATACAGCGGGTTGTTCAGCGCCAGGCCCGGGCTCAACGAGAGGTAGGCTGTCATTGGCAATAACAGCAAACCTATCCACAACCACTCGCGCACCAGGCCGTGGAACAAACGCTGGGCATGGGTGGGCTGGCGTTTCTCGGCCTTGCGCCAAAGCATCATGGGTTAACCACCGCTGGCCTGTGCCTGAGTGGCGGGTGGGTAATAGAAGATGTCATAAACCCCGGTTTCTCCCTCCAGGCCCTGTGCGTCATAGGCGGACAAACGCACGTGGTAAAACGATGCTTTGAGCCCAGTGAAGCGCATTTTCGGCTCACTGGAAAAGTTTTCCTGCTTGATGTTCATAAAGGCTGAGTCGGTCGCCACTTGGGCACGGTAGCGCAATGCACCGGGTAACGGCCGCAGGTAAAGGCTCCAGACCGGAGACTGGCCTTTCTGGCCGTCCTGGCCGATCAATACAGGCGCGGGCAAAAGCTCCACGGCCTTGAGTTCACCTTGTTGTTTGATCAGCAGGCCTTGGCGGGCGTCCACCTTCACTTCGGCTACGCCGCTGCCTGCTGCGCGGTTGACCGCTACCTGGCCATTAAGCACCTCAAGCACAGACTGCTCGCCGTCATTGCGCACGCGAAAGTGCGTGCCACGCACGCCCAGAACGCCGACGGGCGTCACGATCTGAAAACGGTCGTAGTCACTGGCCCGCTTGATCACATAGGTCTCAACCTGGCCCTGTTCCAGAATGACCTGGGGAATCGCCTGTTTCTCAACAAGGTGCAGGCGAACCTGTGAACTGGAGGGCAGCACCACACGGGAACCATCACCCAGGCGCAGGCTGACAAAAGCCGATGTCGACGTCTTCACGCCTTCTTGCTCATCAATGCTCATCCCTTCCAGCAGAGGCTGAGCCCCGCCTTTGGCATCGAGCTTCCAGGCTTCCCCCGTCAAATACTGCACAACGGCTGGCAGCGGTTGTGCGCGGCACTGGAACGGCTCGTCGATATAAGCAGGGCGATAGGGCGTGGCAGCCTGCGCCGTATCGATGACCAAGGCCAGCAACGCGGGTAGGGCACACCATAATCGATGGGCAAAACAGGTCATGGTGTTCATCACCCGAGTAGTTTCAGACGGCATCTGACATCGGCACGTACAGGTTTACGGCAGCGCATGTGTCGGCTGATCCTTTTCCTCAGGGGTAGGAGCCGGTATCTTTCGACTAGCAGGTACGAACGACTTTAAACGGGTTTACGGCCCTTTGATATCAGCGTACCGATAGATCCTGTGAACATTGAGTCTGGCCACAATTCTTCAGATTCAACCACAGGCATCTGCGCATCACCTACGCGATTGAACAGGCCGTCGGCTGTCGTATTTTTTGTAGAAAGGACCCACCCATGCGTGTCGCAATACTGGACGACGAACCCGCTGAATTGCGTCGGGTTGAACAGACGCTGCGACAGATCCCCAGCACCGCAGAGCAACCCTGGTCCCTGCATTTCTTCGAGCGCGGTGAAGACTTGCTGCGCCAACTGCGCCGTGAAACCTTTGACCTGTTGATACTCGACTGGCAACTGCCTGACATCACGGGCATCGCATTGCTGCGCTGGACGCGCGAGCACATGGACTCACCACCCGCCGTAATCATGTTGACCAGCCGAGATGCCGAGAGCGATATCGTCACCGCGCTCAACAGCGGGGCGGACGATTACGTCAGCAAGCCGTTTCGACCGAACGAGCTCAAGGCTCGGGTCAACGCCGTGCTACGCCGCCATGGGCTGCAAAAGCCCGCCACCAACGAGGTACAGAGTTTCAACGATCTGACCTTTGATGATGCCGAACTGACGGTGACGCGCGCGGGTAAGCCGATCAATCTCACTGAGCGTGAATACCGCCTCGCCAGTTGTTTGTTCGCCAACCTGGCACGGCCACTGTCTCGGGAATATCTGTATGAGCGATTCTGGAGCCATGAAGAAATGGTCTCTTCGCGGCCACTGGATACGCATATTTATCGGCTGCGTAACAAGCTGGGGTTGACCGCCGACCGGGGTTGGCAACTGCTGACTATCTACGGGTACGGTTATCGGTTGGAGAGTGTGGCGGCGGCGGCCCAAGGTTAAAAAGGCTGATGTTCCACGTGGAGCAATTGTAAAACGCTTAAGTTTCACCCAATAAAAAAGGCCAACGCTAAGCGTTGGCCTTTTTGTTTTAGCGGGTAGCCTGATCAGAAGTCCAGGTTAGACACCGCCAGAGCGTTGCTCTCGATGAAGTCACGACGAGGCTCGACCGCATCACCCATCAGGGTGTTGAAGATCTGGTCTGCGCCAATGGCGTCTTCGATGGTCACGCGCAGCATGCGACGCTGAGCGGGATCCATGGTGGTTTCCCACAGTTGATCCGGGTTCATCTCGCCCAGACCTTTGTATCGCTGGATGGTGTGGCGCTTGGTGCTTTCGGCCATCAACCAGTCCAGGGCTTCCTTGAACTCCTTGACCGCTTTCTTACGCTCGCCACGCTGGATGTAAGCACCGTCGTCCAACAGGGTGCTCAATTGCGCGCCGAGGGTGACCACGGTTTTGTAGTCGTTGCTGCCGAAGAAGTCGCGGTTGAAGGTGACGTAGTTCGACAGGCCGTGGGAGATCAGTTCGACCTCTGGCAGCCACACGTTACGTTCACGGTCTTCACGCAGGCTGGCTTTGTACACCAGGCCAGACTTCTCCACGGTGCGCAGACGCACTTCGTACTGAGCCAGCCAATCCTGCATATGTGCGTGATCGCCCAACTGCTCGAGGCTCACGGAAGGCAGGTAGATGAAGTGCTCAGTCAACTCCTGAGGGTACAGGCGCGACAGACGCTTGAGGGTCTTCATCACCATGCGGAAGTCGTTAACCAAACGCTCCAGCGCCTCACCGGAAATGCCCGGCGCTTCGTCGTTCAAGTGCAGGCTGGCATCTTCCAGGGCCGACTGCGTCATGTACTCTTCCATGGCGTCGTCGTCTTTGATGTATTGCTCTTGCTTGCCCTTTTTCACTTTGTACAAAGGCGGCTGCGCGATGTAGATGTAGCCACGCTCGATCAGCTCCGGCAACTGACGGAAGAAGAAGGTCAGTAGCAGCGTACGGATGTGCGAACCGTCGACGTCAGCATCGGTCATGATGATGATGTTGTGGTAACGCAGCTTGTCGATGTTGTACTCGTCGCGGCCAATACCGCAGCCCAACGCTGTGATCAAGGTGCCGACTTCCTGAGAAGAAATCATCTTGTCGAAGCGGGCCTTCTCGACGTTGAGGATCTTACCCTTCAACGGCAGGATAGCCTGGGTGCGACGGTTACGACCCTGCTTGGCGGAACCGCCAGCAGAGTCACCCTCCACCAGGTACAGTTCGGAGAGGGCAGGGTCCTTCTCCTGGCAGTCAGCCAGTTTGCCCGGCAAGCCAGCGATATCCAACGCGCCTTTACGGCGGGTCATCTCACGGGCTTTACGCGCCGCTTCACGGGCGCGTGCCGCATCGATCATCTTGCCGACGACCAGCTTGGCTTCGTTCGGGTTTTCCAGCAGGAAGTCGGAGAAGTACTTGCCCATCTCTTGTTCCACTGCGGTCTTCACTTCGGAAGACACCAGCTTGTCTTTGGTCTGGGAGCTGAACTTAGGGTCCGGTACTTTCACCGAGATGATCGCGGTAAGGCCTTCACGCGCATCGTCGCCGGTGGTGGCCACTTTGTGCTTCTTGGCCAAGCCTTCCGCTTCGATGTAGGTGTTCAGGTTACGCGTCAGTGCGGAACGGAAACCCACCAAGTGAGTGCCGCCGTCGCGCTGTGGAATGTTGTTGGTGAAGCACAACAGGTTCTCGTTGAAGCTGTCGTTCCACTGCAGGGCGATTTCAACGCCGATGCCGTCTTCACGCTGGATGTTGAAGTGGAACACCTGGTTGACCGCAGTCTTGTTGGTGTTCAGGTATTCAACGAACGCACGCAGGCCGCCTTCGTACTTGAACAGTTCTTCCTTACCGCTGCGCTCGTCCTTAAGGACGATACCCACACCGGAGTTAAGGAACGACAGTTCACGAATTCGCTTGGCCAGGATGTCCCAGCTGAAGTGGATATTCTTGAAGGTTTCAGCCGAAGGCTTGAAGTGGATCTGCGTACCGGTGGATTCACTGTCACCAACGATTTTCATCGGCTCTTGTGGAACACCGTGAACGTAGGTCTGTTCCCAGATCTTGCCGCTACGGCGAACAGTCAGGATCAGCTCTTCGGACAGAGCGTTCACCACCGACACGCCTACACCGTGCAAACCGCCGGAGACTTTATAGGAGTTGTCGTCGAACTTACCGCCGGCGTGAAGCACGGTCATGATGACCTCTGCCGCCGATACGCCTTCTTCTTTGTGCACATCAACCGGAATGCCGCGACCGTTGTCGCGCACGGTGATGGATTCATCCGGGTGGATGATAATGCTGATGTCGTCGCAGTGACCGGCCAAAGCTTCGTCGATGGAGTTGTCGACCACCTCGAACACCATGTGGTGCAGACCGCTACCATCATCGGTGTCGCCGATGTACATACCGGGACGTTTGCGTACGGCATCCAAACCTTTCAGCACTTTAATGCTGGTCGAGTCGTACGTGTTTTCTTCGCTCATGCCTTCACTCCCGATGGTCGTGGGTCTGGGTGATACGGCCCTGTTCCACGTGGAACAAAGCGACTGGCGTTTCCGTCTGCCAGCCTTCCCTCAATAATTCGTGGTCTACACAGGTGATAAACACCTGGCAGCGTAAGTCTTCCAACAAGCGGCATAACGCGCGGCGGTGCTGCTCGTCGAGTTCGGACGGCAAGTCATCCACCAGATAAATACACTGACCGCGCCGGGCTTGGCTAACCAAATGCCCTTGGGCAATACGCAGTGCACACACCACCAACTTTTGCTGACCGCGGGACAAGATATCCGCGGCATTGTGTGCGCCTAATCTAAGACGCAAGTCAGCACGTTGTGGGCCTGCCTGGGTATGGCCAATTTGCTGATCCCGCTGCAAGGACGTGGCGAGCACTGCGCTCAGCTCACGTTCTTTATCCCAACCACGGTAGTAGCTCAGCGTCAGCCCCTCGAGTTCCAACAGCTCACTCAAAGTCTGCTCAAAGACTGGTTTCAAGGCTTTGATATAGGTACGGCGGTATTCATCTATTTCGTCGCTGGCCAGGCACAGTTCCCGGTCCCAGGCCGCTTGTGAAGCGGCGTCAAGTGTACCATGCCGCAGCCATGAGTTCCGCTGCCGCAGGGCCTTCTGAAGGCGCTGCCAAGTGGCCATGAAGCGTGGTTCCACGTGGAACACTCCCCAATCGAGGAACTGCCTGCGGATTTTCGGCGCACCTTCCAACAGGCGGAAGCTGTCTGGGTTGATCAGCTGCAACGGCAGGATTTCTGCCAATTGCGCGGCACTGCGGGCATTTTGCCCGTCGATGCGAATCTGGAACTCACCGCCGCGATCACGGGATATCCCCAAGGCGCTATGCCCACCTTCTGCCAGTTCAACTTGACCAAACACTGTGCAAGCTGGCTGTTCATATTGAATCACCGGTAACAAGCGAGCACTACGGAAGGAACGCGCGAGCCCTAGCAGATGGACGGCTTCCAGCACGCTGGTTTTGCCGCTGCCGTTGGCGCCGTAAAGGATATTGATGCGGGGAGAGGGGGAGAAGGTCACCGGGTGCAGATTGCGCACCGCGGTGACCGAGACGCGACTGAGGGACATCTAGCTTCTGCTGAGCATGATTACAGACGCATCGGCATAACAACGTAAGCCGAGTCGTCGTTGTCGGATTCTTGCACCAGGGCACTGCTGTTGGAGTCCGACAGAATCAGGCGAACCTGTTCGGTGGTCATCACGCCCAGTACGTCCAGCAGGTAGCTCACGTTAAAGCCGATTTCCAGCGAGCCGCCGTTGTAGTCAACGCCGACTTCTTCTTCCGCTTCTTCCTGCTCCGGGTTATTGGCCTGGATTTTCAGCTGACCGTTGGCCAGTTGCAGACGAATACCACGGTACTTTTCGTTAGACAGAATCGCAGTACGGCTGAACGCTTCACGCAGCGCCTGACGATCGCCGATCACCAGCTTGTCGCCACCTTTTGGCAGCACACGCTCGTAATCCGGGAACTTGCCATCGACCAGCTTGGACGTGAAGGTGAATTCGCCGGTAGTGGCGCGAATGTGGTGCTGACCCAAGACGATGCTGACATTGCCATCCGGCTCGGTGAGCAGACGCGCCAGCTCCAGGATACCTTTACGTGGCACGATGACCTGGTGACGGTCCGGCTGGCCGATATCGGCACGCATCGAGCACATGGCCAGGCGATGACCGTCGGTGGCCACTGCACGGATAACGCCTTCAGCGACCTCCAGCAACATACCGTTGAGGTAGTAACGCACGTCCTGCTGGGCCATCGCGAAGCTGGTGCGCTCGATCAAACGGCGCAGCTTGCTCTGGTCCAGACTGCAGGTCAGCGAACCCGGGCCTTCTTCGACGGTAGGGAAATCATTGGCCGGCAAGGTCGATAGCGTGAAACGGCTGCGACCGGCCTTGACCACCAACTTCTGCTCATCGACCTTGATGTCGATCAGCGCGTCGTTGGGCAGGCTTTTGCAGATGTCCATCAGCTTACGTGCCGGCACCGTGATTTCGCCGGGCTCAGCCGGTTCTTCCAGCTGCACTCGACCCACCAGTTCGACTTCCAGGTCCGTACCGGTCAAGGACAATTGCTGGCCTTCGACCACCAGCAATACGTTGGAAAGCACCGGCAAGGTCTGTCGGCGCTCGACGACGCCTGCGACCAGTTGCAGGGGTTTCAACAGGGCTTCGCGTTGAATGGTGAAATGCATGGTCTAGTCCCTTGCCTTAATAAGCTGCGCTGGTGTCATCAGGTAGTCAGTGTACGCAGCAGGTTCTTGTAGTCCTCGCGAATATCCGCGTCGGATTCCTTAAGTTCATTGATCTTGCGGCACGCGTGCAAGACCGTGGTGTGGTCGCGACCGCCAAACACATCACCGATTTCCGGCAGGCTGTGGTTGGTCAGCTCTTTGGAGAGCGCCATCGCCACCTGACGTGGACGTGCCACCGAGCGCGAACGGCGCTTGGACAGCAGGTCGGAAATCTTGATCTTGTAGTACTCAGCCACGGTGCGCTGGATGTTATCCACACTCACCAGCTTGTCTTGCAGGGCCAACAAATCTTTCAGGGATTCGCGAATCAACTCGATGGTGATGTCGCGGCCCATGAAGTGCGAGTGTGCGATGACCCGCTTGAGCGCGCCTTCCAGCTCACGCACGTTGGAACGAATGCGTTGGGCGATAAAGAAGGCCGCATCGTGGGGCAGGTCGACTTTCGCCTGGTCGGCCTTTTTCATCAGGATAGCCACGCGGGTTTCCAGTTCCGGCGGTTCTACCGCTACGGTCAGGCCCCAACCAAAGCGCGACTTCAAGCGTTCTTCCAGGCCTTCGATTTCCTTCGGGTAACGGTCACTGGTCAAGATGACCTGTTGGCCGCCTTCGAGCAGGGCATTGAAGGTGTGGAAAAACTCTTCCTGGGAACGTTCCTTGCGAGCGAAGAATTGAATGTCATCGATCAGCAAAGCGTCCACCGAACGGTAGAAGCGCTTGAATTCGTTGATTGCGTTGAGCTGCAAGGCCTTGACCATGTCAGCCACGAAGCGCTCCGAGTGCAGGTACACAACCTTGGCATTCGGGTTCTTCTTTAATAGATGGTTACCCACAGCGTGCATCAAGTGAGTTTTACCCAAGCCAACGCCACCATAAAGGAAGAGAGGGTTGTAACCATGCTTGGGGTTATCGGCTACCTGCCAGGCGGCAGCGCGAGCCAGCTGGTTGGATTTACCTTCGACGAAGTTCTCAAAGGTAAACGTGCGGTTCAGGTAACTGGTGTGCTTGAGCGCACCTTCCACCTGCACGGTGCGCTGCTCGGCGCGAACCGGTGCTTGCTGGGAGCTGGCGCCGGCCATCGGATCGAAGCTGTCACGCGACGGTTCTTCATTTATAGGCGCGTTTTTCTGCGACGAGGATTTCGACGACGCCTGGGCCACGGACGCCGGCGAGTTATTAACAGGTGACGGTGCCGCTTGGGCTTGTGACGCAGCAGCCGCCAGCGGCGCATTCGGCGCAGCGCGAGGTGCAGAACTGCGTTTGCTGCCTATTAATAAGGAAAGCACGGGCGCAATGCCGTTGCCGTGTTCATCGAGCAATTCGAGAACGCGGCTCAGGTATTTTTCGTTGACCCAGTCGAGAACAAAACGATTCGGCGCGTAGACACGCAACTCGTCGCCTTCGGCTTCGACCTGTAGCGGACGGATCCAGGTGTTGAATTGCTGGGCAGGCAGCTCTTCGCGCAAAAGCTCCACGCACTGCTGCCAAAGTTCCACTGACACGGATATCCCCTAAGTTGAAAGCCGGTGAGGCAAAAACAGCCGCCATTGTAGCGGCCAGCCGCCCACTTATCCACATGTAGGTTGCTCACAGGGCAGCCAAAATCAATGTGTTAAGTGCAAAAAAGCCGACCAATGGTCTGTGCATAAGCTCTGTGGATAAGCGCACCTAAGCCCGTTGTACAAGTGGGGTCGAAACTCTGTGGGTAACTGGCCTGTGGATAACAACCCATTCCACCCACAGCTTATCCGACAGCGCAGCACAGGCAGAGCACCGTTTTCCCCCGTACTTGTCATTCTCTGTACATCAGGTGGAATATGGGCTCAAGGCAGTTATCCACAGATGATCGCCTGCCTAGCTTTTATAAGCTTTACAGAAAAGCTTTAAATAACTTCCTTCTTTATTTTTATATCTATGGCATTGCTCGTGAAAGCCTGGCGTACAGAAAAGGAGCGAATACCTGTAGAAGATCTAATTGAAGGAAAAGCTGGTTGGAAATTGACCTAGAGGCTTGCTTTCTCTAGAATCGCCGGTCTCTTAAAACGGGGGCCATTCCGGCCCGTTGTGGACGAACCAGGTAACAACGCCATGAAACGTACTTTCCAACCAAGCACCATCAAACGCGCCCGTACTCACGGCTTCCGTGCTCGCATGGCTACCAAGAACGGCCGTGCTGTCCTGTCGCGTCGCCGCGCCAAAGGTCGTGCGCGTCTGGCAGTTTGATAATCCGGTACTGGTGGTGAGTCAGGACTTCAGTCGGGAAAAGCGTCTGCTAACCCCCCGGCATTTCAAGGCAGTCTTTGACTCCCCCACCGGCAAGGTTCCGGGGAAAAATCTCCTGCTCCTTGCGCGTAACAACGATCTGGATCACCCCCGTCTCGGGTTGGTGATCGGCAAGAAGAGCGTAAAGCTCTCCGTTGAGCGCAATCGCCTCAAGCGTCTGATGCGCGAATCGTTTCGCCTCCACCAGGACACTCTGGTTGGTTGGGATATTGTTATCGTCGCGCGCAAAGGCTTGGGGGATGTAGAAAACCCCGAATTGATTCAGCATTTCGGCAAGCTCTGGAAACGTCTGGCGCGTACCAACAAGCCAGCACCAGCAGTCAGCACCGAAACTGTAGGGGTAGACAGCACCAATGCGTAAACTGGCACTCGTTCCGATCCAGTTTTACCGTTATGCCATTAGTCCTCTGATGGCCGACCACTGTCGTTTCTACCCCAGTTGTTCCTGCTACGCGTTAGAGGCCATAGAAAATCATGGTCTTCTGCGCGGTGGCTGGCTGGCCTTTCGTCGTTTAGGCCGCTGTCATCCGTGGAATCCCGGTGGTTTCGACCCGGTTCCACCTATCCCTACCTCCCGTTCTTCTTCGATGGCCGAGTAATCATGGATATTAAACGCACGATCCTGATCGTCGCCCTGGCAATCGTGTCCTACGTCATGGTTCTTAAGTGGAACCAGGACTACGGCCAGGCTGCCCTGCCGACTCAGAATGTTGCTACCAACCAGGCTGCGCCGGCTATTCCGGACACCCCGCTGGGTAACAATGCGTCCGCGAGTGCCGATGTTCCCAGCGCGAATGGCGAGACAAGCGCCCCTCTAGAAACGCCAGTGGTCACCAATAAAGACCTCATCCACGTGAAAACGGATGTGCTCGACCTGGCTATCGACCCACAAGGTGGTGATATCGCGCAGTTGAAACTGCCGCTGTATCCACGTCGCCAAGACCATCCGGATGTTCCGTTCCAACTGTTCGATAACGGTGGTGAACGTACTTATCTGGCGCAAAGCGGCCTGACCGGCACTGACGGTCCGGATGCTCGTGCTACCGGTCGTCCGGTTTATTCGACCGAACAGAAGACTTATCAACTGGCCGAGGGCCAGAACCAGTTGAACGTCGACCTGAAATTCAGCCTCGACGGCGTCAACTACATCAAGCGTTTCAGCTTCACCCGTGGTTTGTACGACTTGAAGGTCACTTACCTGATCGACAACGAAAGCGCCAAACCATGGACCGGCAACCTGTTTGCCCAGCTCAAGCGTGACAACAGCGCCGACCCTTCTTCCAGCACCGCCACCGGCACCGCGACTTACCTGGGCGCCGCCCTGTGGACAAGTAGCGAGCCGTACAAAAAAGTGTCGATGAAAGATATCGACAAGGGCCCGCTGAAAGAAACCGTCCAAGGCGGCTGGGTTGCCTGGTTGCAACACTACTTCGTGACCGCATGGATCCCGAACAAGGGTGACGCCAACCTGGTTCAAACCCGCAAAGACAGCCAAGGCAACTACATCATTGGTTTTACTGGCCCGGCGTTGACCGTCGCTCCAGGTGCCAAAGCTGAAACCAGCACTACCCTGTACGCCGGCCCTAAAAGCCAGGCGGTGCTCAAAGAGTTGTCCCCAGGTCTGGAACTGACTGTGGACTACGGCATTCTTTGGTTCATTGCCCAGCCGATTTTCTGGCTGCTGCAACATATCCACAGCATTGTGGGTAACTGGGGCTTCTCGATCATCTTCCTGACCATGCTGATCAAAGGGATCTTCTTCCCGCTGTCGGCAGCCAGCTACAAGTCAATGGCGCGTATGCGTGCCGTTGCGCCAAAACTGGCGGCTCTGAAAGAGCAACATGGTGACGACCGGCAGAAAATGTCGCAGGCCATGATGGAGCTGTACAAGAAAGAGAAGATCAACCCGCTGGGTGGTTGCTTGCCGATTCTGGTGCAGATGCCGGTATTCCTGTCGCTGTACTGGGTGCTCCTGGAAAGCGTCGAAATGCGCCAGGCACCGTTCATTCTGTGGATAACTGACCTGTCGATTAAAGACCCGTTCTTTATTCTGCCGATCATCATGGGCGCGACCATGTTTATCCAGCAGCGTCTGAACCCGACTCCGCCGGATCCGATGCAGGCCAAGGTAATGAAAATGATGCCAATCATCTTCACCTTCTTCTTCCTGTGGTTCCCTGCTGGTCTGGTGCTGTACTGGGTGGTCAACAACGTGTTGTCGATCTCTCAACAGTGGTACATCACACGTAAAATCGAAGCGGCTACCAAAAAAGCTGCGGCGTAATTTACTCTGTGGATAACCACTCAAGACGCCCCCTAGTGGGGCGTTTTGCTTTCTGTCACTTTTGTTCTGGAACCTGCTGATGAGCGCTCCTCGTGAAACCATCGCTGCTGTCGCTACCGCTCAAGGTCGCGGCGGTGTTGGTATCGTTAGAATTTCCGGGCCGCTGGCCAGCGTGGCGGCCCAGGCTATCAGCGGCCGTGAGTTGAAACCCCGATATGCCCATTACGGGCCATTCCTGGATGCTGACGAAACGGTATTGGATGAGGGACTGGCGCTGTATTTTCCCGGCCCTAACTCGTTCACCGGTGAAGATGTCCTGGAACTGCAGGGCCATGGCGGCCCGGTGGTGCTTGATATGCTGCTGCAGCGTTGCCTGCAATTGGGCTGCCGGCTGGCGCGCCCAGGCGAATTCAGCGAGCGGGCATTCCTCAATGACAAACTCGACTTGGCCCAGGCCGAGGCCATTGCCGATTTGATCGAAGCCAGTTCTGCACAGGCGGCGCGCAATGCGCTGCGCTCGCTGCAGGGTGCTTTTTCCCTGCGTGTGCATAACTTGACCGAGCAGTTGATCAGTCTGCGCATCTACGTTGAGGCTGCGATTGACTTCCCAGAGGAAGAAATCGACTTCCTCGCGGATGGCCACGTCCTGGCGATGCTGGATAAAGTTCGCGATGAGTTATCCACCGTCCTGCGCGAAGCCGGGCAGGGTGCTTTGCTGCGTGACGGCATGACCGTGGTGATCGCCGGGCGGCCGAATGCCGGCAAGTCCAGCCTGCTCAATGCGTTGGCAGGCCGTGAAGCTGCGATCGTCACCGAGATTGCCGGCACCACCCGGGACATTTTGCGCGAACATATCCACATCGATGGTATGCCGCTGCACGTGGTCGACACCGCCGGCTTGCGCGATACCGACGACCAGGTGGAAAGGATCGGCGTGGAACGTGCGCTCAAGGCGATCAGTGAAGCGGACCGCGTATTGCTGGTGGTGGATGCCACTGCGCCAGAGGCAATGGATCCTTTTGCCCTGTGGCCGGAATTTCTCGAGCAACGCCCGGACCCGGCCAACGTCACCTTGATCCGTAACAAAGCGGATTTAACCGGCGAAGCCATTGCCATGCAGACCAGTGACGATGGCCACGTGACCATCAGCCTGAGCGCAAAGTCGGCTGGCGATGGGTTGGAATTGCTGCGCGACCACCTCAAGGCCTGCATGGGCTATGAGCAGACCTCTGAAAGCAGCTTCAGCGCACGCCGCAGGCACCTGGAGGCTCTGCGTCACGCCAGTGCGGCGTTGGAGCACGGTCGGGCTCAGCTGACCTTGGCGGGGGCTGGCGAGCTGCTGGCTGAGGATTTACGCCAGGCGCAGCAGCTGCTTGGGGAAATCACCGGTGCGTTCAGCTCCGATGATTTGTTGGGACGGATCTTTTCCAGCTTCTGCATCGGTAAATAACCCTTCGTTGTTCACAGGCAGGCCATTCGCGCCTGTCTGTTTCGCCCGCCTCAGGGTATTCAATTCCCATTTTTGACTCATTACCCAAATGGCGGGTGGCTTTTGCGTGGGCGACATCTGGCGACGCAGGCCATTTTCTGTAGATTAAGCCCTGTGAATAACCGCACCTGTGCCCAGTTGATAACAGGGCCTGAAACCTGAGTAAAAACCCCTCTGTGGATAACCAACCCTTTAATCCACAGGCTTAAAGCACTTATCCAAGGGCCTCATTGGCACATGACCACAGACTTTTGAATCTCTGTACACGACGTAAATAGAGGTCTGTAGAGATCTATCCACAGAAAACAGGCTCAGTAGAAATAAACATAAAAACAAAGATCTTATAAATTTCTTCTTTTTTAATTTCTATTGTCTGTGATTCATCCACAGCTGGTTAAATTTTGTGCAAAGGGTTCTTTAGGGAGGGGTAAGTCCCTATACTTGCCGCCAAAGCTCTAAAACTCTTTCAACAAACAATTCCTGATTACCTACATAAGCAGGCACGAGGTGCGTGGTGGATTTCCCTTCCCGTTTTGAAGTGATCGTCATCGGCGGCGGTCATGCCGGTACCGAGGCAGCACTGGCGTCAGCACGCATGGGCGTTAAAACCCTGTTGCTGACGCATAACGTGGAAACCCTCGGTGCCATGAGTTGCAACCCCGCCATTGGCGGGATCGGCAAAAGCCATCTGGTCAAGGAAATTGATGCCCTTGGCGGTGTCATGGCCATGGCAACCGACAAAGGTGGTATTCAATTTCGCGTGCTCAACAGCCGCAAAGGTCCGGCCGTACGCGCTACTCGGGCACAGGCCGACCGCATCCTGTACAAGGCTGCGGTACGTGAAACCCTGGAAAACCAGCCGAACCTGTGGATATTTCAACAAGCTGCCGATGACTTGATCGTCGAACAGGACGTGGTAAAGGGCGTTGTCACTCAGATGGGCCTGCGTTTCTTCGCAGAGTCCGTGGTGTTGACCACCGGTACATTCCTCGGCGGACTTATCCACATCGGTATGCAGAACTATTCCGGCGGTCGCGCCGGTGACCCGCCGTCGATTGCCTTGGCAAAACGCCTGCGTGAATTGCCGCTGCGTGTCGGTCGCCTAAAAACCGGAACCCCGCCACGTATCGACGGGCGTTCTGTGGATTTCTCGGTAATGACCGAGCAAGCCGGTGATACACCGATCCCGGTCATGTCGTTCATGGGCAACAAAGAACAGCACCCGAAACAGGTGAGCTGCTGGATTACCCACACCAACGCCCGCACCCACGAAATCATTGCCGCGAACCTCGACCGTTCGCCGATGTATTCAGGGGTGATCGAAGGCATTGGCCCGCGTTATTGCCCATCGATCGAAGACAAGATCCATCGCTTTGCCGACAAGGAAAGCCATCAGGTCTTCATCGAGCCGGAAGGCTTGACCACCCATGAGCTGTACCCGAACGGGATTTCCACATCCTTGCCGTTCGACGTGCAAATTCAGATCGTGCAGTCGATTCGCGGTATGGAAAATGCCCACATCGTGCGTCCGGGCTACGCCATCGAGTACGACTACTTCGACCCGCGTGACCTGAAGTACAGCCTCGAAACCAAAGTTATCGCCGGTCTGTTTTTCGCGGGCCAAATCAATGGCACCACCGGTTACGAAGAAGCCGGCGCCCAAGGTTTGCTCGCCGGGACCAACGCAGCATTGCGTGCACAGGGCAGAGACAGCTGGTGCCCGCGTCGCGATGAAGCGTACATCGGTGTTTTGGTCGATGACCTGATTACCCTGGGCACCCAGGAACCGTACCGGATGTTCACTTCCCGGGCGGAATACCGTTTGATCCTGCGCGAAGACAACGCCGACTTGCGCCTGACCGAAAAAGGTCGCGAACTGGGCCTGGTCGATGATGCGCGTTGGGAAGCCTTCTGCAAAAAACGTGAAAGCATCACGCTCGAAGAGCAGCGCCTGAAAAGTACCTGGGTTCGCCCGGGCACCGAGCAGGGCGATGCGATTGCGGAAAAATTCGGCACGCCGCTGACCCACGAATACAACTTGCTCAACCTGCTGTCGCGTCCGGAAATCGACTACGCTGGTCTGGTCGAAGTAACAGGCCAGGGCGCAGAAGACCCACAGGTTGCCGAGCAGGTCGAGATCAAGACCAAATACGCCGGTTACATCGACCGCCAACAGGACGAGATCGCTCGCCTGCGCGCCAGTGAAAACACCAAACTGCCTGTGGATATTGATTACACCGGGATTTCCGGGTTGTCGAAAGAAATCCAAAGCAAGCTGGGGATAACTCGGCCGGAAACGCTGGGCCAGGCTTCGCGTATTCCCGGCGTCACACCAGCAGCGATTTCGCTGTTGATGATTCATTTGAAAAAACGCGGCGCGGGCCGTCAGTTGGAGCAAAGCGCTTGAGTTCGTTGGTCACCTCGCAACACGCCGAAGAGTTATCCACAGGTGCACGCCAGTTGGGCGTGGACCTGACCGCAGCCCAGCACGAATTGCTGCTGGGCTACCTGGCCCTGTTGATCAAGTGGAACAAGGCTTACAACCTGACTGCGGTGCGTAACCCTGACGAAATGGTTTCGCGGCATTTGCTCGACAGTTTGAGCGTGATGCCGTTTATCGAAAACGGCCGTTGGCTTGACGTGGGCAGTGGCGGCGGCATGCCAGGTATTCCGCTGGCGATCCTGTTTCCCGAGTCGCAAGTGACGTGCCTGGACAGCAACGGCAAGAAAACCCGCTTCCTGACCCAGGTAAAACTCGAGCTCAAACTGGACAACCTGCAAGTTATCCACAGTCGTGTAGAAGAGTTCATGCCTGAACGGCCCTTCAACGGAATTGTTTCCCGGGCCTTCAGCAGCATGGAGAACTTCAGCAACTGGACGCGCCACCTGGGCGACCGTGACACCCGCTGGCTGGCAATGAAGGGCGTTCATCCAAGCGACGAGCTGTTAGCATTGCCGACAGACTTCCACCTCGATAGCGAACACGCCTTGGCCGTACCCGGTTGCCAAGGCCAACGCCATCTGCTGATACTGCGCCGCACGGCATGATTGGGAACACAAGCAAGAATGGCTAAGGTATTCGCGATAGCGAACCAGAAAGGTGGCGTGGGCAAAACCACCACCTGCATCAACCTCGCAGCATCCCTGGTCGCCACCAAGCGTCGGGTGCTGTTGATCGATCTTGATCCACAGGGCAACGCCACCATGGGTAGCGGTGTGGATAAACACGGCCTGGAAAATTCGGTCTACGACTTGCTGATTGGCGAGTGTGACCTGGCCCAGGCCATGCACTACTCCGAGCACGGTGGTTACCAACTGCTGCCGGCGAACCGCGATTTGACTGCGGCGGAAGTGGTGCTGCTCGAAATGCAGATGAAAGAAAGCCGTCTGCGCAGCGCCTTGGCGCCGATCCGCGAGAATTACGATTACATTTTGATCGACTGCCCACCGTCGTTGTCGATGTTGACGCTCAACGCGTTGGTGGCCGCCGATGGGGTGATTATCCCCATGCAGTGCGAGTACTACGCACTGGAAGGCTTGAGCGACCTTGTGGATAACATCAAGCGAATCGCTGAGCTGTTGAACCCGAACCTGCAGATCGAAGGCCTGCTGCGTACGATGTTCGATCCGCGCCTGAGCCTGATGAACGATGTGTCGGCGCAGCTCAAGGAACACTTTGGTGATCAGTTGTACGACACTGTGATCCCACGCAACATCCGCCTGGCCGAAGCGCCAAGCTACGGCATGCCCGCGCTGGCGTACGACAAATCATCGCGTGGTGCCATTGCCTACCTGGCACTGGCCGGCGAGATGGTTCGCCGTCAACGCCGCAACTCACGCACCGCTGCAGCCCAGCCAACTTAAGGAATCCCCATGGCCGTCAAGAAACGAGGTCTCGGACGTGGACTGGATGCACTGCTGAGTGGTCCGACTGTCACTTCGCTTGAAGAACAAGCGGTGCAGGCCGACGAGCGCGAGCTGCAACATTTGCCGCTGGACCTGATCCAGCGCGGCAAATACCAGCCACGCCGGGATATGGACCCCCAGGCGCTGGAAGAACTGGCCAACTCGATCAAGGCCCAGGGCGTGATGCAGCCGATTGTGGTGCGCCCGATTGGCGGCGGTCGGTTTGAAATCATCGCCGGCGAACGCCGCTGGCGCGCAAGCCAGCAGGCCGGCAAGGAAACCATCCCGGCGATGGTGCGCGATGTACCGGATGAAACCGCCATCGCCATGGCGTTGATCGAAAACATCCAGCGTGAAGACCTCAACCCGATCGAAGAAGCGATTGCGTTGCAGCGTTTGCAGCAGGAATTTCAGCTGACCCAGCAACAAGTGGCCGAGGCGGTGGGTAAATCCCGCGTCACCGTGTCCAACTTGCTGCGTCTGATCGCATTACCGGAAGTCATCAAGACCATGCTGTCCCACGGCGACCTGGAAATGGGCCACGCCCGTGCTTTGCTCGGTTTGCCGGAAAATCAACAGGTTGAAGGGGCGCGACACGTTGTCGCACGGGGGCTCACGGTGCGTCAGACTGAGGCGCTGGTTCGCCAGTGGCTGAGCGGCAAACCTGCACCGGTCGAAACCGCCAAACCTGATCCGGATATTGCACGCCTCGAGCAGCGCCTGGCCGAGCGGCTGGGCTCTGCGGTACAAATTCGTCACGGCAAGAAGGGCAAAGGGCAATTGGTTATCGGATATAACTCGCTTGACGAGCTTCAGGGCGTCCTTGCCCACATCCGCTGAAACATTTGCTTATGTAGCGCGCGATCGGAAAACACTACCCGACAGTTGAATAGGGGCTGAACCGCCCCTATACTCTGCGCGCATTTTGTCGGCACAAATTATGCCAAGTTATTGATTCTCGGCAGCCGACCATTGAGGAGCAAGAGTGATGGAAACCCGCACGCCAAACACGTTGCCGTTCCATCGCTTGGCCGTTTTCCCGGTTTTATTGGCTCAATTTGTCATTCTACTGATCGCCGCGTTGGCGCTTTGGTACTGGCATGGAGTCGTAGCCGGATATTCAGGACTCTGCGGAGGCCTGATAGCCTTGCTGCCCAATATGTATTTTGCTCACAGGGCCTTTCGGTTTTCCGGCGCCCGAGCAGCCCAGGCTATCGTCCGGTCATTTTATGCCGGCGAGGCGGGGAAACTGATTTTGACGGCAGTGCTGTTTGCACTGACCTTTGCAGGTGTGAAGCCATTGGCGCCGCTGGCTGTATTCGGCGTCTTCGTGTTGACCCAACTGGTCAGCTGGTTCGCTCCCCTGCTAATGAAAACAAGACTTTCGAAACCTTAGGGCGTTTGAGGCAACCATGGCAGAAACAACCGCTTCGGGCTATATCCAGCACCACTTGCAGAACCTGACCTTCGGTCAGCTTCCCAACGGCGGCTGGGGCTTCGCCCACACCGCAGCAGAAGCCAAAGAAATGGGTTTCTGGGCTTTCCACCTGGATACTCTGGGCTGGTCGGTCGCACTGGGTCTGATTTTCGTCCTGATTTTCCGCATGGCGGCAAAAAAGGCGACTTCCGGTCAGCCAGGTGCTTTGCAGAACTTCGTTGAAGTATTGGTCGAATTCGTCGATGGCAGCGTGAAAGACAGCTTCCATGGCCGTAGCCCGGTGATTGCACCGCTGGCACTGACCATCTTCGTCTGGGTGTTCCTGATGAACGCCGTCGACCTGATCCCGGTTGACTGGATTCCTCAGCTCGCCATGGCGATCAGCGGCGACCCGCATATTCCATTCCGTGCCGTATCGACCACTGACCCTAACGCTACCCTGGGCATGGCCTTGTCGGTATTCGCGTTGATCATTTTCTACAGCATCAAGATCAAGGGCATCGGCGGCTTCATCGGCGAACTGACCCTGCACCCGTTCGGCAGCAAGAACATTTTCGTTCAAGCCCTGCTGATCCCGGTGAACTTCCTGCTGGAATTCGTCACCCTGATCGCCAAGCCAATCTCTCTGGCTCTGCGACTGTTCGGCAACATGTATGCCGGCGAACTGGTGTTCATTCTGATCGCTGTGATGTTCGGCAGTGGTCTGCTCTGGCTTAGCGGCCTGGGCATTGTTCTGCAGTGGGCGTGGGCTGTGTTCCACATCCTGATCATCACCCTGCAGGCCTTCATCTTCATGATGCTGACCATCGTCTACCTGTCGATGGCGCACGAAGAGAACCATTAAGACCGGTCTCGACTAGTCTGATGTCCTTCCCGGTGAAACGGGAAGGTGGCCCACCAGGGCTATGAAACGATTTGTTTTACCGCTTTAAAATCTAAAAAACCTAAACCATACGACGTAAAAGTCGGGAGGAAAGATGGAAACTGTAGTTGGTCTAACCGCTATCGCTGTTGCACTGTTGATCGGCCTGGGCGCCCTGGGTACTGCCATTGGTTTCGGCCTGCTGGGCGGCAAGTTCCTGGAAGGCGCAGCGCGTCAGCCAGAAATGGTTCCAATGCTGCAAGTTAAAATGTTCATCGTTGCCGGTCTGCTCGACGCCGTGACCATGATCGGTGTTGGTATCGCTCTGTTCTTCACCTTCGCGAACCCCTTCGTTGGTCAACTCGCCGGTTAATCACTCGTTTTTTCGAGTGATTGGTGTGTTGTGCAACGAACGAGCGAGGTATTGGCGTGAACATTAATGCAACCATTATTGGTCAGTCCTTAGCGTTCTTGATTTTTGTCGTTTTCTGCATGAAGTTCGTATGGCCTCCGGTCATCGCAGCTTTGCATGAACGCCAGAAGAAGATCGCGGATGGACTGGACGCTGCCACCCGTGCAGCTCGCGACCTGGAGTTGGCCCAAGAGAAAGCGGGCCATCAACTGCGCGATGCTAAGGCACAGGCAGCTGAAATCATTGAGCAAGCCAAGAAACGCGGTAATCAGATTGTTGAAGAGGCTGTTGAAAAAGCCCGTATCGACGCTGACCGTGTGAAGGTTCAGGCTCAGGCCGAGATCGAGCAGGAATTGAACGGTGTCAAAGATGCGCTGCGTGCCCAACTGGGTGCTCTGGCCGTCGGCGGTGCTGAGAAGATCCTGGGTGCCACAATCGATCAAAACGCGCACGCGGAGCTGGTTAACAAACTGGCTGCTGAAATCTAAGCGAGGGCGATCATGGCAGAATTGACCACGTTGGCCCGACCTTACGCTAAGGCAGCCTTCGAGCACGCCCAGGCCCACCAGCAGCTGGCCTCTTGGTCAGCCATGCTCGGCCTGGCTGCAGCAGTGTCGCAAGACGACACCATGCAGCGCGTGCTCAAGGCCCCGCGACTGACGAGCGCAGACAAGGCCGCCACTTTTATTGAAGTGTGCGGCGACAAGTTTGATGTGAAGGTACAGAACTTCATTCACGTCGTTGCCGAAAACGACCGTCTCCCGCTTTTGCCGGAGATCGCCGCTCTTTTCGACCTGTACAAGGCCGAAGAAGAGAAATCGGTAGACGTTGAAGTGACCAGTGCTTTTGCATTGAACCAAGAACAGCAAGACAAACTCGCCAAGGTTCTCAGTGCACGACTCAATCGGGAAGTGCGCCTGCAAGCTTCGGAGGACGCATCCCTGATTGGTGGTGTTGTTATCCGTGCCGGCGACCTGGTTATCGATGGCTCGATTCGCGGCAAAATCGCGAAACTTGCCGAAGCATTGAAATCTTGAGTTTGAAGGGGCAGCAGAGCAATGCAGCAACTCAATCCTTCCGAAATAAGTGAAATTATCAAGGGCCGCATCGACAAGCTCGATGTGACCTCCCAAGCCCGTAACGAAGGCACTGTCGTCAGCGTATCTGACGGCATCGTGCGGATTCACGGTCTGGCCGACGTAATGTACGGCGAGATGATCGAGTTTCCGGGCGGCGTCTACGGTATGGCCCTCAACCTGGAGCAAGACTCCGTAGGTGCCGTTGTATTGGGCGCTTACCAGTCTCTTGCCGAAGGCATGAGCGCCAAGTGCACAGGCCGCATCCTGGAAGTTCCGGTTGGTAAGGAACTGCTGGGTCGCGTAGTCGACGCACTGGGTAACCCTGTTGACGGTAAAGGTCCACTGGGCAACACCGAGACCGACGCGGTCGAGAAAGTTGCTCCAGGCGTGATCTGGCGTAAGTCGGTAGACCAGCCTGTACAGACTGGCTACAAGGCTGTCGATGCCATGATCCCAGTCGGCCGTGGCCAGCGTGAGCTGATCATCGGTGACCGTCAGATCGGTAAAACCGCTCTGGCGATCGACGCGATCATCAACCAGAAAGACAGCGGCATTTTCTGCGTCTACGTAGCCATTGGTCAGAAGCAATCGACCATCGCCAACGTGGTTCGCAAGCTGGAAGAAAACGGCGCCCTGGCCAACACGATCATCGTGGCTGCCAGTGCTTCGGAATCTCCTGCGCTGCAGTTCCTGGCACCGTACTCCGGTTGCACCATGGGTGAATTCTTCCGCGACCGCGGTGAAGACGCGCTGATCGTTTATGACGATCTGTCCAAGCAAGCAGTGGCTTACCGCCAGATTTCCCTGCTGCTGCGCCGTCCACCAGGCCGTGAAGCTTACCCAGGCGACGTGTTCTATCTCCACTCCCGTCTGCTGGAGCGCGCATCCCGCGTTTCGGAAGAGTACGTAGAGAAGTTCACCAACGGCGCAGTGACCGGCAAAACCGGTTCCCTGACCGCACTGCCGATCATCGAAACCCAGGCTGGCGACGTTTCCGCGTTCGTTCCGACCAACGTGATTTCCATCACCGACGGTCAGATCTTCCTGGAATCGGCCATGTTCAACTCCGGGATCCGTCCTGCTGTGAACGCCGGTGTTTCGGTATCCCGTGTGGGTGGTGCCGCTCAGACCAAGATCATCAAGAAGCTCTCCGGTGGTATCCGTACCGCTCTGGCTCAGTACCGTGAACTGGCGGCATTCGCCCAGTTCGCTTCTGACCTGGACGAAGCGACCCGTAAGCAACTTGAGCATGGTCAGCGCGTTACCGAGCTGATGAAGCAGAAGCAATACGCCCCAATGTCGATCGCTGACATGGCGTTGTCGCTGTATGCCGCTGAGCGTGGGTTCCTGACTGACGTCGAAATCACCAAGGTCGGCAGCTTCGAACAAGCGCTGATTGCTTACTTCAACCGCGATCACGCCGACTTGTTGGCCAAGATCAACGTGAAGGGTGACTTCAATGACGAAATCGACGCTGGCATGAAAGCCGGTATCGAGAAGTTCAAGGCCACCCAAACCTGGTAAGCCGCAGCGGGGGCCGCAAGGCTCCCGCTTGCTAACCTGATAGGTGTTACATGGCAGGCGCAAAAGAGATTCGCAGTAAGATTGCGAGCATCAAAAGCACGCAAAAGATTACCAGCGCCATGGAAAAAGTGGCGGTCAGCAAAATGCGCAAGGCACAAATGCGCATGGCTGCTAGCCGTCCTTATGCGGAGCGTATCCGCCAGGTAATTGGGCATTTGGCTAACGCCAACCCGGAATACCGCCACCCGTTCATGATCGACCGCGAAGTTAAGCGTGTGGGTTATGTGGTTGTGAGCAGTGACCGTGGTTTGTGCGGTGGTCTGAATACCAACCTGTTCAAGGCCCTGGTCAAGGACATGGCGGTAAACCGCGAAAAGGGCGTCGAGATCGATCTGTGTGTAGTTGGTAGCAAGGGTGCGGCCTTTTTCCGCAACTTCGGCGGTAACGTCGTTGCAGCTATCAGCCACCTGGGTGAAGAGCCGTCGATCAATGATTTGATCGGCAGTGTGAAGGTGATGCTGGATGCGTACCTGGAAGGCCGGATTGACCGCCTGTCCGTGGTATCCAACAAGTTCATCAACACCATGACCCAGCAGCCAACCGTGGAGCAATTGATTCCACTGGTGGCGACTCCGGATCAGGAACTCAAGCACCACTGGGACTACCTCTACGAACCAGACGCCAAAGAGCTGCTTGACGGCTTGATGGTGCGCTACGTGGAGTCGCAGGTGTACCAGGCGGTGGTCGAGAACAACGCAGCTGAACAAGCGGCGCGGATGATCGCGATGAAAAACGCTACCGATAACGCCGGTGATCTGATCAGCGATTTGCAGCTGATCTACAACAAGGCGCGTCAGGCTGCGATCACCCAAGAGATCTCGGAAATCGTCGGCGGCGCTGCCGCGGTTTAACGGTTCAAATATTCAGAGGATCCAGCTATGAGTAGCGGACGTATCGTTCAAATCATCGGCGCCGTTATCGACGTGGAATTCCCACGCGACAGCGTACCGAGCATCTACAACGCTTTGAAAGTACAAAGCGATGCCGGCACCACTCTGGAAGTTCAGCAGCAGCTGGGCGACGGCGTGGTACGGACCATTGCAATGGGTTCCACCGAAGGCCTGAAACGTGGTCTGGGTGTGCTTGACACTGGCGCTGCCATCTCCGTACCGGTCGGTAAAGCGACCCTGGGCCGGATCATGGACGTACTGGGCAACCCGATTGACGAAGCTGGCCCGATCGACACCGAAGAGCGCTGGGGCATTCACCGTCCAGCACCTTCGTTCGCCGAACAAGCTGGCGGCAACGATCTGCTCGAAACCGGTATCAAGGTTATCGACCTGGTTTGCCCGTTCGCCAAAGGCGGTAAAGTCGGTCTGTTCGGTGGTGCCGGTGTAGGCAAAACCGTAAACATGATGGAACTGATCCGTAACATCGCCATCGAGCACAGCGGTTATTCCGTGTTCGCCGGTGTGGGTGAGCGTACTCGTGAGGGTAACGACTTCTACCACGAGATGAAGGACTCCAACGTTCTGGACAAAGTGGCACTGGTTTACGGTCAGATGAACGAGCCGCCGGGTAACCGTCTGCGCGTAGCACTGACTGGCCTGACCATGGCCGAGAAGTTCCGTGACGAAGGTAACGACGTTCTGCTGTTCGTCGACAACATCTACCGTTACACCTTGGCCGGTACTGAAGTATCCGCACTGCTGGGCCGTATGCCTTCTGCAGTAGGTTACCAGCCGACCCTGGCTGAAGAGATGGGCGTTCTGCAAGAACGTATCACTTCGACCAAAGAAGGTTCGATCACCTCGATCCAAGCGGTATACGTACCTGCGGATGACTTGACTGACCCGTCGCCTGCGACCACCTTCGCCCACTTGGACGCCACCGTCGTTCTGTCCCGTGACATCGCTTCCCTGGGTATCTACCCAGCGGTCGATCCACTCGACTCGACTTCGCGCCAGCTGGACCCGAACGTGATCGGCCAGGAGCACTACGACACCGCTCGCGGCGTTCAGTACGTGCTGCAGCGTTACAAAGAACTGAAGGACATCATTGCGATCCTGGGTATGGACGAGCTGTCGGAAGCCGACAAGCAGTTGGTAAACCGTGCTCGTAAGATCCAGCGCTTCTTGTCGCAGCCGTTCTTCGTGGCTGAAGTCTTCACCGGTGCTTCGGGTAAATACGTTTCCCTGAAAGACACCATTGCTGGCTTCAAAGGCATCCTCAACGGTGACTACGACCACCTGCCAGAACAAGCGTTCTACATGGTCGGCGGCATCGAAGAAGCGATCGAGAAAGCCAAGAAACTGTAATCTCGGCGCCCGGAAACGGGCGCTCATCAGGTTGAGGCAATCAGATGGCTATGACAGTCCATTGCGATATCGTCAGCGCGGAAGGGGAAATTTTCTCCGGTCTGGTAGAAATGGTGATTGCACACGGCGATCTGGGTGATCTTGGTATCGCCATGGGTCACGCACCGTTGATCACCAGCTTGAAGCCAGGTCCGATCACTCTGACCAAGCAAGGCGGGGAACGTGAGGTGTTTTACATCTCCGGCGGTTTCCTCGAGGTTCAGCCGAACATGGTCAAGGTACTTGCCGACACCGTGCAACGTGCTGGCGACCTGGATGAAGCCTCCGCTCAGGAAGCCGTCAAGGCTGCCGAGAAGGCCCTGAACGAAAAGGGTGCGGACTTCGACTACAGCGCTGCTGCTGTACGTCTGGCCGAGGCTGCAGCTCAGCTGCGCACGCTCCAGCAGATCCGCAAGAAGTAAGCGGCCTGGCCGCAATGCTTCAAGCGCGATTGATTAAAAAGGGTAGCCTCGGCTACCCTTTTTCTTTTTCAGCAAAACACTTCTCAGGTCTGAAGTCGGACCGCCCAGGATTGGTAGCCATTCATGTCTCTTGAAATCGTCATTCTAGCCGCAGGCCAGGGCACCCGCATGCGTTCAGCCCTGCCCAAGGTGCTGCACCCGGTCGCGGGCAATTCCATGCTTGGCCATGTTATCCACAGCGCCCGGCAGCTGGATCCCCAACGCATCCACGTGGTGATCGGCCACGGTGCCGACGTGGTGCGTGAACGCCTGGCGGCGGATGATTTGAATTTCGTGTTGCAGGACAAACAACTGGGCACCGGCCACGCGACGGCGCAGGCCGTACCGTTCATCAGCGCCGACACCGTGCTGATCCTCTATGGCGACGTACCGCTGATCGAAGTCGAAACCCTGCAACGCCTGCTCAAGCACGTAGTACCTGGCCAGATGGGGCTGCTCACCGTTGAGCTGGATGACCCTACCGGCTACGGCCGCATCGTGCGCGATGCCAACGGCAAGGTCGCGGCCATCGTCGAGCATAAAGATGCCAGCGAAGCCCAACGTGCTATCACTGAGGGCAACACCGGCATTCTCGCGGTGCCGGCCAACAAGCTGGCTGACTGGATGAGCCGCTTGTCCAACAACAACGCCCAGGGCGAGTACTACCTCACCGACGTCATTGAAATGGCCGTCAGTGAAGGCCTGCTGGTTGCCACCGAGCAGCCCCATGACCCGATGGAAGTGCAGGGCGCCAACGACCGCAAGCAGCTTGCCGAGCTGGAGCGTCACTACCAACTGCGCGAAGGCCGCCGCCTGATGGCCCAGGGCGTAACCCTGCGTGATCCGGCGCGCTTCGATGTACGCGGTGAAGTTACCGTGGGCCGCGACGTGCTGATCGACATCAACGTGATCCTTGAAGGCCGCGTGATCATTGAAGACGACGTAGTGATTGGCCCGAACTGCGTGATCAAGGACAGCACTTTGCGCAAAGGCGTGGTGGTCAAGGCCAACAGCCATCTTGATGGCGCGGTGATGGGCGAGGGCAGCGATGCCGGTCCGTTTGCGCGACTGCGTCCCGGCAGTGTGTTGGGTGCCCGCGCCCACGTCGGTAACTTCGTCGAACTTAAAAACGCAAAAATGGGCGATGACGCCAAGGCCGGTCACTTGGCCTACCTCGGCGATGCGGTGATCGGCGCGCGCAGCAACATCGGCGCCGGTGCGATCACCTGCAACTACGATGGCGCCAACAAGTACCAGACGACCATTGGTGAAGACGTGTTTATCGGCTCCAACAACTCGCTGATTGCGCCGGTCACCATCGGTGATGGCTCCAACACTGCGGCAGGCTCGACCATCAACCAGGATGTGGATAAGTCGCAACTGGCTGTGGCCCGCGCCCGCCAACGCAACATCGACGGCTGGAAACGCCCGGTCAAAATCAAAAAGACCTGAGTTATCCACAACCTCGAAATCAATACAGTTCAAATGTGGGAGCGGGCTTGCTCGCGAAAGCGTCGTGTCAGGCACTGAAAAGGTGACTGACAGACCGCATTCGCG